>JANYKY010000200.1 GCA_025357975.1 Gemmatimonadaceae bacterium | reverse complement strand
CTCCGATGCGGAGCGGAGAGCCGATTATCTGAGGCACGTTGCGCGGGAGATCGAAGACGCACGCCTTGTCGCGGGAGAGGACACTCGGCTCGATGACGAGGCCAGGGTGCTCGAGAACGCTGACGAGCTGCGAACCGTATCCGCAGCGGCAAGTGCCCTGCTGTCGGACGACGAAGCCGGAATCATCGAGCGATTGGCACAGGTCAGCCGCGCGCTTGCGAACCTTCAGCGCATTGACCCTGCGGCCGGCAAGCTGCAAGAGACATTCGATTCAGGGTTCTACGCTCTCGAGGAATTGTCGAGAGCAGTTGACGACTACACGCGGTCCGTGGATCTCGATCCGGACAGACTGGAAAATGTGAGAAGACGGCGCGACCTGATATTCGGTCTGATCAAGAAATACGGGCCGTCGCTGGACGATGTTATCGAGACCGGCCGCAAAACACGAGCAGAGCTCGACCTTGTTGATTCAGGCGCGTTCGACCTGGCCCAGCTCGATGCGCAGAAGTCCGCCGCGTCTTTAAAACTTGCGTCGGCGGCTACCCATCTCACTTCCATGAGACGTGTGGCGGCGAAGAAACTTTCGCAGGAAGTCGATCCTGTTTTGCCGGAGCTCGGAATGAGTGGCGGCAAGTTTGCTGTTTTGTTGAACGAGAAGACGATTGCCGACGAGAATGGCGCGGAAGACGTCGAATTTCGCATCGCGGTGAATGTTGGACATGATGCGCGTCCGCTTGCTCGGGTCGCTTCCGGCGGGGAGCTGTCGCGTGTGATGCTGGCACTCAAGACAGTTCTTGCTCGTGCTGATTCTGTACCAACGCTTGTGTTCGACGAAGTCGATGCCGGGATAGGCGGCAAAGTAGGTCTGCAGGTAGGGGATACGTTGAGGCGCGTCGCGCAGCACCACCAGGTTTTCGCGATTTCACATTTGCCGCAAATCGCGGCACGCGCGCACAACCATATCGTTGTGGCAAAGGCTGCAAAAGGCGGAGTCACGACAGCGGACGTTGCGGTGCTGGAAGGTTCGACGAGAGTGGTCGAGATCGCTAGAATGCTTGGCGGTGACCCCGATAGCAAAGTGAGTCGTGCGCACGCGCGCGAGCTGCTCGACACGGCAGCGGGAACATGATCACACCGCCTCCGAAAATTCCGTGGCAGGTTACCGGCAATCACTGGCTGACTGTTCCTTGCATTCATCCTGGCGACGCGTCAATTCACATGATCAGCGCGCTGCATGCGCAATCGAGGGCAGCGATAGAATTCGCAGGCGGTGCTGCTTTCCTGGACGGCGCGAGCGCTCCGCTGGCGCAGCTATTCCTCGTGATCGACGGGGAGACGCGCCTGCTCGGCGCGGAGGGGATTAGCTGGGAGCGCGAATCGGGATGGATACCGACGTTCAGCTGCCGGGTGGGCGACCTCATGCTGCGAGGAACGATCTGCGCGCCACACGGTCGCAGTGCCGACATTGCGGGCGTCGTGATTGTAGTTGCCATTCAGAACAAGGGAGGGAAACCACTCACCTTTTCGATTGGCCTGCGCGGTACGTTTGGTCACCGGCAGCTCCGCATCAGGACTACCCGGGAGTTTGGTGATGGTAACGCGGTTGTTAGAGGCGAAGACGCTTCGATAATGCTCGAGGGCGCGAGTGCAGAAAGTCCTCTCGCATTCGCAATCGGCGGCGAAGGCCCTTTCGAGTGCGCCGTTACTGACCCGGCTCCATCGAGCTGGCAGTTTAAGCGCGAAGTGACGCTCGCCAAGAGCGATACCCATATTGCTGCGTTCCATTTCGCTGGTGGCCCGGAACGAGACGGGGCGATGGCAGTGCTCGGCGTCATGAGGAGAAAGGGGTCAAAGGCGCTTCTCGATGCGACTCGCGAGACGCTCCGCCAGATGGAACCGTCAACAGGAAGTGTGAGTGCCGACCGGCTCGTCGCACGGCACTTGTTCTTCGCGTATTTCTGCAGCGTTGCCCGCGCGATCGACGATGCACACGTATACGTGGTACGGAGCAGAGTACCATGGAACGGGCGAGGCATGACGATTCGGGACTGGGATGCGCTGATGTGGGTATTGCCGGCGATACAGCTCGCCGATCAATCCCTCGCCAGGGAGTTGTTACTCAGGGTCTGCGAGCTCCACGGATATGCGCCGGGCGGCGGCGTTCACTATGTGGACGGTTCTTTGTTCGAGCCGGGATTCTCCCTGGAAGGCGCCGCATCCTACGCGATCTCCGTTGACTCATACATCGTGCAGACTGCGGATGACAAGATCGTCGAGGAACCCGTGCTCGCCGATTCGCTGTACGGATCGCACGATGATATCGAAGCGCGGAAGCACGCTACGCACCCGTTGTATTCCACCGAAGTGAATCCTGATGGGAGCGTTCCCGCGCAAGCATACACGGCGCACGGCAATGCTGTTGTAGCGCTCGCGCTTGACGTGCTTCGGCACACGCTCGACGAGAAGACGTCAGAGAAAGTCCAGGATTCTGCGGCCGTGCGCGCGGCTTTGTTGCGACAGTTCACGGTGCAGCCTGACGGTGGGAAGGCCACGCTCCTCTCGCTGTCCGACCTGGCAAGTCAACTGTCTAAGGAAGACCAGGCATCGGCATCGTTGTATTGGCTCCCATATTACGAGCTGCTGAATCGTGACGATTCGCTTTACCGTCGCACGGTCAAGAGAATCGAATCAACTGGTTTGCAGGCATTGCAGGTCAGGTGCGCGCAACTGATCGGGCCCAACGGTGCCGAAGCACTGGAGTGGCTTCGGCGGGCTCCACTGGATAATGGATTTGCTGCAGAGCTCGTCGATGAGAATGGAAAGGCAACGGGCAACGGCGGCGATGCGGCGCTATCGGGATTGATCGCTTATATGGTGTGGTACGCGAGCCATGCACTGGGACTCAGGGAATAGCGCCCGGAAAGCCCTTTCGCCGGAAGCATACGAGCTGCTGAATGAACGGCATAACACGCGAATTTCATTCGGCGCGTTCATGAAGGAAATAACGGCGACGTTCCAGTCGCTGGAGCGCACTGCGGGTAGGAGTCACGCAATACTTTCCCGGTCCACCACCCGCTATCTAACAGCCTCAGGCCCATCCTGACGACGCGCTCGTCCTGTCGGAGGTTGCCGCGACGCTCAAATCTGCTCTGTCGATCCTTGCGGACGACGAACGTCTTGCGGTCCAGCTCTTTGTCGTCGACCAGCTCGCTGCATCGGCGGTCGCACGCGCAGTCGGCTGGCCAAATGCGAAAGCCGTATACAATCGCGTTCACCGCGCGCTTGCCCTGGAGGCCGTGACAGATGCAGAACTCGAATCCACATCCGTCCTGCGCATTGAAAGGCGTAGAGCTCGATTCTTGAAGCTGCTCCCGTTGCTACATAGGTTAGCATGACGCACTACACGCTCGGGTGGCGAAACCGGTAGACGCGAGGGACTTAAAATCCCTTGTCCCAAAGGACATGCGGGTTCGAGCCCCGCCCCGAGCATCAACATCTTACAGCAACGCAGCTCGAGTGATTTCTAACCTTGGGGTAGCGCCGGGGGTACCGCCTCCGCCATGCAGAATGGGCGTTATGGCGCTCGCGCTGCATTTGAAAACGGTCGATTCGCGGCGACGCTTCTGACTCCACCTGGATCCTGAACTCGATTCATAGTCCAATTGGAGGTAACGGCCACTTCGCAGAGAAGTGGCCGCTTTTCGCCTGAATGTGGCCTGCCTTGTGCAAATGTTGCTCACCAGTCCGCGACCGCGGAACACAAACACAACGGAGCACCCAATGGACAATGGACTCGATTTTCTCAAGAGCCAAATCAATAACTCGGTGATGCAACATAAGACATTCCTCGAAGGACTTCAGGACCACGAGCAGCAAGCCGAGGACAGCCGGTTTCGCGATCTGTGCAGCCGGCACATACCACGCGTTCGCGAGCACCAGCGAATGCTCGAAGACTATCAGCAGGCACTCGGCGCTGAAGCAGGCGAAGGCAAGAAATTCCTTGGCGCGATGCTAGGCAAAGCCCGCGATCTCGCCGACGCTACCCGCGAAAGTGATTTCCTCAGGCTGGTCGGCGATATCGTCATGTCGCGTCAGGCCGAAGATACGTTCAAGACTTTTCGCGATGCTGGACGAACCTTGAACAACGCGCAGCTCGCATCGATCGGCGAATCAGGCGAACGACAGCACGACGAATACAATCGTGAGGCTAATCGGCTCGTGCAGCAGATGTTCGTCGAGCACGTTCGTGGTGTCGAGCCGGGGTCAAGTCAGGACACTCTCTCCGCAGGTGGAACGCCCGCCTAAGGTGGGTGCTCTGGACTCCGGGTTGCGCGTCCGCCGCTTCTCTTGATCCGGACGCGCTACCGGCCTCCAGCTAATCTGGCTACCGGCTATCTGCTAAAACAAAACGCCGTCTGGTTAAGGCAGTTGGCAGGTAGCCGCTCAGCAGGCGGCTGGTAGCGCGTCCCGTGCAGGGAGAATGCGGACGCACAGCTGGTTTTGCTTCCAGAGCGCGGTAATAGTCAGCGCGACCGGCGCAGCGAAAACGCGGACGCGCATGTGGTTTGGCTCTAAAGCAGAGAGCCAGATCAACTGGCAGCAGTTAGCGCGTCCCCAGGGAATCATCTGGCCCAACCGCGCCGAGTCCGCACTTAGTCCGCACTTTCTGACCGATGGACCAACCTCCCCCCAATCAAGTAACTTGACCACATGACAGACGTTGTGGCGCTGGCCTCCGAGCTTCTTGCAATTCCATCTCTGTCTTCGCACGAGGGTGCCGTCGTCGATTTTATATCGCGCTGGCTCATCGCGCGCAAATGGAACGTGACGGTGCAGGAAGTTTCCAGGAATCGCGGTAACATCTGGGCGTCGCGGGCTGGCGGCGGCGTGACGTTTTCGACGCATCTCGACACTGTGCCGCCGCATATCCCGCCCAAGCTCCAGGGCGAGAAGCTGTTTGGACGCGGAGCGTGCGACGCGAAAGGAATAGCCGCTGCGATGCTCGCCGCCGCAGATCATCTGGTCGCCGCAGGCGAGGAGCGAATCGACCTCCTTTTTGTCGTCGGTGAAGAGCTTGGTTCCGACGGTGCGCGGGCCGCTAACAACCTTCCAGCGACCAGCCGATATCTTGTTAACGGCGAGCCCACCGAGAGTCGCATGGCGAGTGGTGCGAAGGGTTCGCTCCGCGTGATCGTGCGCACCCGGGGGCGCGAAGCTCACTCTGCATATCCTCAACTCGGAGAGTCTGCAATCGAGCCGATGATGAAGCTGCTCCCGACCATCCACGATCTGCCCCTGCCCACCGATGAAATCCTGGGCAACACCACTGTGAACGTCGGGCTGATTCGTGGCGGGACAGGCGCCAACATTGTGCCCGCTCATTGCGAAGCGGAGCTGATGGTGAGGCTCGTGAGTGATGTTGCTCCGGTCATGAAGATGATCAAGAGCTGGGCGAAAGATCGGGCGGAGATCGAGTTCGGCAGAACGATCCCGGCGCAAAGATTTCACATCGTCCCCGGTTTTGAGACAGCACCGATGGCATACACTTCCGATATTCCTCTTCTCTCCCGCTGGGGAACGCCGCTGTTGTTCGGGCCGGGTTCCATTCACGTTGCCCACACGCCCGACGAGTTCGTCGATGTGGAGGAGCTTCGCGCGAGCGTCGAGTCGTACGAAAAAATAGCACGGCACCTGCTCGCGTCATGACGGCTCAATTCAAGCCGGCGAAGCGATGGCCGGTTGCTATTCTCGGAGCGACGGGCGCTGTTGGCCAGACATTTGTTCGCCTCCTGGCAAATCATCCATGGTTCGAGATCGCTGAAGTCGCCGCCTCAGAGCGAAGCGAGGGCAAGCCTTACGCAGAAGCCGCGAAATGGCTCGAGGGCACGATGCCCGAGGCGATCGGGCGCATGACCGTTCTTCCAACTGACCCTGCACGCGTGTCGGCCCCGATTGTTTTTTCGGCGCTGGACTCGTCGGTTGCGGGCACGGCGGAGCTGGCATTCGCGAAGGCCGGCAAACTCGTACTCAGCAACGCGAAAAACTTCCGGATGGAACCTGACGTTCCTCTCGTCATACCCGAAGTGAATGCGTCGCACTTGCAGCTGATCGACAAGCAGCGAAGAGAGCGTGGCTGGACCGGTGCAATCGTCACCAACGCTAATTGCGCAGCGACCGTTGCGGCTCTCGCGCTTGCACCGCTCGAACAAGAATTCGGGATCGACAAACTGTTCATGATGACCATGCAGGCGGTATCCGGCGCCGGGTATCCAGGTGTACCGTCGCTCGACATCCTTGGGAACGTTATTCCCTACATCGCCGACGAAGAGCCCAAGTTCGAAAAGGAGATGTTCAAGCTCCTCGGCCGCTACGAGAATGACTCGATCGTGCTGCCATCGATGAAGGTGAGCGCCCAGTGCAATCGTGTTCCGGTCGAGCACGGACACACGATCGCTATTGCGGCTTCGTTTCACACACGGGTCACGCCCGCCATGGCGATCGATGCGATACGCGCGTGGAAGGGCGATCCTTCGTCGAGAAGTCTTCCGAGCAGTCCGCCGCAGGCAATCAGCCTCACCGATGATCCGAGCCGGCCACAGCCGCGAAGGGATGTCAACGCCGGCAACGGAATGACGGTCACAGTCGGGCGCGTTCGCGAAGACACGATTCTCGATATCCGGATGGTCGCGATGGGTCACAACACGATTCGGGGCGCGGCGGGTGGATCCGTGTTGAACGCTGAGCTGCTCGCTGCAACAGGGCGGTTGGGCAGCGCATGATCGTCGTCAAGTTCGGCGGGACATCCGTTGGCGATGCGGACGCCATCAAGCGATCCGCCGAGATCGTCCGCGGACGGCTCGACCGCTCTCCTATAGTAGTGGTCTCCGCCCTCGGCGGAGCGACAAACGCGCTTCTCGCCGTTGGCGAGCAGTCAGCAAAGGGACACCTGATCGGCGCACTTCGTGGCGTTGAGACGCTCCGCGACAGGCATCTGACAGAATGTGACAACCTCCTCGGAAAAACTGCCGAGGCCGATGAGATCGCCGGTGAGCTGAGTGCGATGTTCGACGAGCTTGCGCACTTGGCTGAAGCGCTCTCAACTCTTGGCCATGTGACGCCACGCTCGCTCGACGCGATGGCTTCGTATGGCGAGCAGCTTTCGTCGAGTCTCGTCACAGCTTACTTCAAGCGCTGCGGGATCGACGCAGAATATGTGGATGCGCGCGACGTCATGGTGACCGACAACAGGTTTATGGAAGCAGAGCCGCAGACCGAGACAATCTCAGTCAACGCTCGTGAGATCATCTACCCTATTGTGCAGAGCGGTAGAATCCCCGTGATGGGCGGATTCATTGGTTCAACGACATCTGGCATAACGACTACTTTGGGTCGCGGCGGCTCCGACTACAGCGCCTCGCTCGTCGGCGCGGCGCTGAACGCCGAGGCAATCGAGATATGGACTGATGTCGATGGGATGCTGACGGCGGATCCGCGGGTGGTCAAAGGTGCGCAGCTCATCGAGCAAATCAGGTTCGACGAGGCGTCGGAGCTCGCGTCGTTCGGCGCAAAGGTTCTTCACCCGAATACGATTGCTCCCGCAGTGCGTCTTGGTATTCCCGTATTCATCTACAATTCACGCAGGCCCGAAGGAAAGGGAACGCGCATAACGTTCGATGCGCCCCATCGGCCGGTGAGCGCGATTGCCGGCAAGACCGACGTGACAATATTGAAAGTCACCGCGGCCCGGATGCTGCTTGCGCACGGGTTCTTGCGCCGGGTGTTCGAGATATTCGAGCGCAATCAGACCTCGGTGGACGTCGTCGCCACGTCGGAAGTTTCTGTTTCGGTGACAATTGACGATGCGACTCGGCTCGATGCGCTGCTCGTCGACCTGCGCGCACTTGGCGATGTATCGGTCGAGCGCAATCGCGGCATAATTGCGATCGTGGGTGCCGGAATCTGCGACGCCGGGGGCGCGATGGGCCGCGCGCTAATGGCGCTGGGCGAAGTGAAGATCTACATGATGTCGCTGAGCGCGACGGGAATAAACCTGACAGTGATCGTGAACCAGGACACCGTAGTGCCCGCGATAAAGCGGCTTCACGAGGAATTCTTTGGAGGCGGATCGTGACGGTTCCTGCCATCGCGGTGATTGGCGACGGAAAGATGGGAAGAGCTGTCGCGGAAATGGTTCAGGGACGCGGATGGCATCTGACGGCGATGCTCGATGCGGGGCACAACCGGGACGGGGCAGGGATAACGCGCCGTGCTCTTGGCGATCCAGATATCGCGATCGAATTCACTGAGCCGGCGTCAGCCATCAGCAACATAATGGCATGTATTCACGAGGGCGTGCCGGTTGTCGTGGGCACGACCGGTTGGTATGAATCACTTCCCGCAGTAGTTGCTACCGCGAAGGAAGAAGGCGCGAGCTTGCTGTGGGCGCCGAATTTTTCGATTGGCGTAAACCTTTTCATCGAGCTTGCTCGTGAGGCGGCCGGAATAATGGCTCACGCGCCCGATTTCGCTGCGGCGATGGTCGAGACTCATCACTCCGCGAAAAAGGATGCGCCTTCCGGAACCGCGCTGGCTATAACGCGAGCGATGGAAGCTGCGCTGGGAAAGCCGATGCCGGTGACGAGCATTCGCACCGGCTCGGTACCGGGAACGCACGAGCTGATATTCGATGGCCAGTTCGAGCAGATAACCATGAGGCATGAAGCGCGTGATCGCAGAGTCTTTGCAGACGGCGCACTGCGTGCCGCGCAATGGTTGATCGGAAAAAAAGGTGTCTTCACGATGCGGGACGTTCTCGGGTTTGGGAAAGTTGACGGAATTGGGAGCGCAACATGATAGAAATGCCTGACGACTCGAAGGGACGCGCACTGTTGCGTGGATGCGGCACCGCCTTGGTGACTCCATTTGCAGCGGATGGAACCGTCGATGAAGCGGCGCTGAGATCGTTCGTAAACTGGCAGATCGACGAAGGCATTCACTTCCTGGTTCCGTGCGGGTCGACCGGAGAAGCCGCGACAATGTCGCTCGCAGAGCATCGGAGGGTCGTCGAAATCACGGTAGAGGAAGTGAACGGACGCGTGCCCGTGGTCGCGGGTGCGGGGTCCAACGATACGAAAAAGGCAATCGCGCTGTCCAGGGAAATGAAAGCGGCGGGGGCGACGCACTTGCTTCACACTTCGCCGATGTACAACAAGCCTCCGCAGCGCGGTATCGTCGCGCATTTCTCGGCTATTGCGGATGCCGCCGATTTGCCTGTAATACTCTACAATGTTCCCGGACGCACCGGCAGCAACGTCGAAGCTGCGACCACACTCGAGCTTGCGCAGCATGAAAACATTACGGCGGTGAAGGAGGCGTCCGGAAACCTTGCGCAGATTTCCGAGATAATTCGCGGGCGTCCGGAGAATTTCACAATCCTTTCTGGCGACGATTCCATCACTCTGGCGGTAATGGCGGATGGCGGCGATGGCGTGGTGTCGGTCACGTCGAATGTAGTCCCGAGGCTTGCCGCGCAGATGGTCGAGTTCTGGGACAACGGAGATCCGAAAGGTGCGCGCGAGATCGCGCACCGACTCGCGCCATGGACCATCGCCGCATTTGTCGAGTCCAATCCGATGCCCACAAAGGCCGCACTGGCGATGATGGGCCAGATTCAGAATGTGCTTCGCCTTCCGCTGGTGCGGTTGAAAGATTCGTACACGCAGGCCGTTCGGGACGCAATCATTGCCGCTGGCGCGCTCGAGGCATGAGTGCAGGTGATATGACAGGTCTGGCAGGCGAGCTCGCGGGCGTCTCGCTCCAGATGCGTGTGGAAGCTGCGTTAGCGTCGGTTTCAGGAGGAGGAGTTTCGCCGGACGCGCGAGCAGTTGTGGAAGATCTTCTGGTAGAACTGGAGGCTGGCTCGGTGCGCGCGGCACAACGCGAGGCTGATGGTAGCTGGAGCGCTGTCAGCTGGGTAAAGCAGGGAATCCTTCTTGGATTCCAACTCGGCACGTTGAAGGATATGTCTCCGCAACGTGCCGGCATCGAGTCCGGCGACGTGCAACCCGGATTCAGTTTCTACGACAAGGACACCTTCCCGGTGCGTGCATTCAAAATCGGCGACGGAGTGCGAATTGTTCCCGGCGGGTCCGCTATTCGTCGCGGCGCATACGTTGCGAAAGGTGTTGTGTGCATGCCCCCGATGTACGTGAACGTCGGGGCTTACGTGGGTACCGGGACGATGATCGACTCGCACGCGCTGGTCGGATCATGCGCACAAATTGGCGAGCGCGTTCATCTGAGCGCTGCTGCGCAGATTGGTGGCGTTCTCGAACCCATCAATGCATCTCCCGTCGTCGTTGAAGATGACGTAATAGTCGGTGGCAACTGCGGAATCTACGAAGGTACGATCGTGCACTCACGCGCAGTGATCGGCGCGGGCGTTGTGCTGACGCGTGGCACTCCTGTATTTGATCTTGTCAGGGAAACCGTGTATCGCGGATCGTCGGAGAGGGCGCTCGAGATTCCTGCGGGCGCCGTGGTCGTGCCCGGAGCGCGGAAGATTTCCAGCGGCTGGGGGAGCAACGAAGGATTGTCACTGCAAACGCCGGTCATCGTGAAATATCGCGATGATAAAACGGACAGCTCGACCGCTCTCGAAACCTGGCTGCGATGACAGAACGCGGCGTTGTCCGCGTTCCAGGCGACAAATCCATATCGCATCGAGCGCTGATTCTCGCTTCGCTGGCAACCGGTGAATCGCGACTCGCGGGCATTCTTGACTCCGCGGACGTGAGATCGACTGCCGGGATTCTAAGAAATCTTGGCGTGGACATTCCCGAGCTGTCCGCCGATTTTCGCCTGACTGGCGTTGGGCTGCGGGGATTGAAGCCATCAAGCTCGATACTCGATGCGGGTAATAGCGGAACGACGGTGCGCCTGATGGCGGGTGTTACCGCGGCCTGCGAGTTCTCTTCACGCTTCGAGGGCGATGCAAGTCTCAGCAAGCGTCCAATGAAGCGCGTCTCCGAACCGCTACAGGCGATGGGCGCGCGGTTCGAATTTGCGAATGGTGACGGCCTTCCGATGATTGTTAATGGCGGAGTCCTAAAGGGAATTACCTGGAACACGCGCGCCGCGAGCGGGCAAACAAAGAGTGCCATTCTTCTGGCTGGGCTGGTCGCAGGTGTCCGCGTGTCGGTGATCGAATCACGGAAGTCACGGGATCACACCGAGCGAATGCTTAAATCGCTTGGAGTCGCTGTCACAACCGGTGACCTGACCGCCGCGATTCTGCCGGCTGTGTCGTTGAGTCCGCTCGATCTTACCGTTCCCGGTGATCCATCATCCGCGGCCTACATGGTCGCAATAGGGATTCTTGCGCACGAGGGCGAAGTGCGAATTCCCGATGTGTGCATGAACGCGACTCGCATTGGCTTCATCGAAACTGTGGCGTCGATGGGTGCACACGTCGCGGTCACAAGTCGCCGTGCAATTGCCGGGGACGATGCAGCAACGCTGATCGTACGCCCATCAGTGTTGCGCAATGCCAAGGTTGGCGGGGATATCATTCCGGCGATGATCGACGAGCTGCCGCTTCTGGCCTGTGTCGCTGCCGCATATGGAATCTCACTTGAAGTCTCGGACGCGTCCGAGCTCCGCGTGAAGGAAAGCGACCGCATTGCGACTGTCGTACAAAATCTCCGCGCGATCGGTGTTGACGCTGAGGAGCGGCCGGATGGATTTATTATCCGGCCGGGTCATGGCAAACTGCGTGGCGTCGTCAAGACAGAGGGCGATCACCGTATCGCGATGTCTTTCGGAATCCTTGCCTCGCTTGCGGGGAACTCGATCGAAATCGATGATCCCGACTGCGTCTCCGTTTCGTATCCTCGATTCTGGCAGGATCTCGAGCGCATTCGCAGCGACACAGCCTGAGCGTAGCGATTGAAAGCGCTTTTTATAGTGACTGCATTTCCTCGTCACGAGGGCGACGTCATAACCCCATGGATGGGGGAGACTATTCACCGGCTCAAAGCTGCAGGTATCGATGTCGAGGTACTTGCCCCTGCATACAGGGGTTCCCAGAGCGGGTTTGTGGGCGGCGTCAAGGTTCATCGTTTTCGCTACGCACCTGCGTCCACTGAGACGTTGACACATGATGTGCCGGCGATGGACCGAATTGCGTCCGCACCGGCGATGGCAACACTACTTCCCGGTTACATCCTGGCGGGCGCGTTAGCCGCAGCGAGAATCGCGCGACGAGAAAACTTCGATGTGATTCACGCATTCTGGCCACTTCCGCACGGAATATTCGGATTGGCGGCGCGCAATGCATCGAACGCCGCGCTCGTGTCGACGTTTTTCTCCTCCGAGCTCAACTGGAGCGGTGTGTCGAGCAAACTGTTCGGCCCAATGCTCCGCCGAATTGTTGCGGGCTCCGATGCGGTAACCGTCATCTCGACTTTTACCGGGGACCGACTTCGGCGATTTGTGCCGGACGTCAAGACTGTAATCATCCCATTCGGTGCATCGGCGCAGCAGCATGCGGATACGTCGACGACGGCAAAGGCTCTCCGCACAGCCAGTGATCCGTTCACTCTTCTTTTTGTCGGCCGCCTGGTGCGCCGCAAGGGTGTCGATGTCCTGTTGAATGCGGCAGTACATCTCGCGAACGATTCGAGACTTCAAGTCCGCATTGTTGGCGACGGCCCCGAGCGTGTCTCTCTGATGAACGAGGTATCGCGCCTGGGCCTCGGCGCCCGTGTGCAATTCGAAGGCGGTGTCAGCTCTGGACGCATCACGGAATTTTTTGAGAGCTGTGATGCGCTTGTGCTGCCCGCGATAGTGACGGACTCTGGCGAAACAGAGGGCTTGGGCGTTGTGCTTATCGAGGCGATGGGATACGGCAAGCCAGTCATTGCGAGCGACGCTGGGGGAATTACCGACATCGTGATTGATGGCGAAACGGGGGTGCTAACCCGCGCTGGTGACGCGGCCGGCCTCGCGCGAGCAATCAGCGCCGCGATGGACGACCCTGCGCGAATGCAGCGATTGTCAGAAAACGGTAAGGTTCACGCGAAGCGCGAATTCGGATGGGACACAATCGTAAGCCGTCTCATCAACACGTATGAACTCGCGGTCAATCACCGGACTGGCGCGCGAAGGCGCATCTAAAGAGTATTGTGGCACCATGACTTCACCCCGCCAGACAACGCGCAAGCAACGCTCCACCCCCAAACCGCGCCCTTCGCTCATCAGTGAGCCGCTCGATGCCGATCTTATCGTTCCGTGGAAGATTGCTGCAGCCATCTACTTTACGATGTCGTGCATTTACTTTGCGCCCGCATTCATGCCGGGCCGTAGCATTTTTGGCACCGACTACTTCGCCGGTGGCTACCAGTTCATGGAGTTTCTGTCGGGGATAATGCGGAGCGGTCACATCCCAAAGTGGGTGCCCTACGTCTACGGTGGCGTTCCTCTTCACGCGAATCCCGGCGGCACGTACTACCCGCCGCGCCTTCTGTTCATGTTTCTGCTTCCCGACTCGCGCGTTCTACCGGCTGTCCTGTTGACGCAATTCGCTATCGCCGGTATCGGCATGTATCTGCTCGCGGTCGAGCTCGGAACGCGTACGTGGATTGCATTCATTGCGGGACTCGCGTTTCAGTTTACCGGCATCATGATGGCTGGGGTCTACAGTGGTCACGATGGACGAATTATCGTCGCCACATTCGCTCCAATGGTGTTTTTCATGCTTCATCGCGGCATGCGCACAGGCTCCATCGCCGCGTTTGTCGGACTCGCCGGCTGCCTGGGCTTCGCGATGCTTTCGTTCCAGATTCAAAGTGCGTATTACCTGCTTCTCGCAGCAGGCGGATGGGCATTGTTTTGCGCCTGGCGGTTTCGCGGAGACACATGGACAGTGATGGGCGCGAGACTGGGCAAGAGTCTGCTCGCGGTGTTTTTCGCCTTTGCTCTTGCCGCTGTCAACTTCCTGCCATTTGTGGATTACGTGGCCGAGTCGCCACGCGGAGCTGTTGGTGGGCGTGGATATGAATACGCGACGTCGTTCTCGATGCCGCCGGCTGAAATATCGGGACTGGCTGTACCCGAGCAGCAAGGCTTTCTGCAGACATATCATGGCAAGAGCTTCTTCAAGCAGCACACCGAGTACGTCGGAGCGCTCGTCATGGGGCTGCTGCTGCTCGGCGCGATTTTCTCGAGGCGCAACCGCTATTGGATTTTCTTCGGCGGTGTCGCGCTCGTGGCATTGAGCGTTTCACTCGGCGGCTACACACCGCTTTACAAGCTGTATTTCAATTTCCTGCCAGGCACGAACAAGTTTCGAGCGCCATCGATTTCGTTCTTCCTTGTGGCGATGTCACTCGTCATAATGGCGGCCCTCACGCTAGAGAGGCTGGCAGCAATCCGTGATGCCGCCCCCGACGAGGAGAAGGCCGCGCGTCGCACGACGAAGTCGACCGGGAAGGCGAGAACGCAGAGTAAATTCGCCGAGTACGCCACTGCGGGCTTGATGGGCCTGGCAGTACTGATGTTGCTGATGTCTCAGGCTATTCCCAATCAATATGGCGAGGCCGCAGGATGGATTCGCTTCGGTTTGTTTCTCGGAGTGACGTCGTTTCTGCTGTCGCGATGGGTTCGCGGCGGATTGCAGACGCGCACCCTCGCGCTCGCTCTCGCGGTCCTGACGCTCAGCGATCTCTGGATCATTGATCGGAATTTCTTCATGACTGTTCCGCCGCCCGATCAGGTCTATGCGCCGGATGACGTCGTCACATATCTACAGTCGCAGAAAGATGGCGGACGGGTGTGGGTCTTTCCGTTTGGCGGACAGGCTGTGTATCACGGCTTCGAAAGAGTCGGTACGAACACGATTCCGCTTCGGAATTATCTGATGCACTTCGGTATCGAGCAGGCCGGTGGAGAACACGGCAATCAGCTCGAGCGCTTCAATCAGTACGCGGGTGCGGGCGACAAGATCTATGTAGACTGGCACAACTTTACCGGCTTCCCGGTGTTCATGAGTGCAGCCAATATCCGCTACATCATCAGCGGACTCGAGCTGAAGATGAACAAGACGGATACGGCATCGACTCCGATGGGGCTCAAAGAAGTGTATCGGGGACAGAGCGCAATCGTGTATCGTAACGACGACGCGCTGCAGCGAGCCTACATCGTGCCGAATGTTCAGCAGATTGCCGAAACTGACAGCGCGCTCAAGTTCATGAAGTCGCCGGCATTCAATCCGCGTAGCGTAGCTGTCGTGGATCGGTCAATTGGAGCTGCCTTGCCGACGTCGACGCTGATTCAGTCATCGACGATCAAGCTGAAGGAGCCTGATCGCGTCATTGTGCACACGACCACCAACAGGCCGGCGTTGCTCGTGCTCGCGGACGTTTATGCACACGGGTGGAAAGCGTGGGTGGACGACAAGCCAGCGAACATCGTGATTGCAAACGTTGCCTTCCGTGGAGTGCTCATTCCGGCGGGCGATCACGACGTACGGTTCGTGTTCGACCCAGATCAATTGATCACCGGCCTGTGGATCAGCTCAATATTGTTCGCGGTGCTAATGATCTACACGATCGTCTATATAGTGATGAGAACACGGCGTACCCCGGCGGATGAATCAGCACTAGCGTGAGCGGAGCTCCGCATTTCTCGGTAATCGTACCGGCTTATAACGAGGCGGAAAATATTTCCGCGCTGTTTGCGGCATTACGAAAAACCTTCGACGATCATTCACTCGACGGCGAGATCGTCATCGTCGACGACGGATCGACGGATGAGACATTCGAGCTCGCGCAATCCGAGGCGGCGCGGTTCGGGCCGCGTGTGCAAGTCGCGAGGCACCGGCGAAATCTCGGAAAGACGGAAGCAATGGTCACGGGATCCCGCGTGGCTACTGCTCCGGTGCTGATCATCTTCGATGCGGATCTCCAGCATTCAACCGAGGAAATTCCGCGCTTCATGGCGCGGATCGATTCCGGGTGGGACATCGTCACGGGGCGGAAAGTTGGAGCTTACCAGAAGCAGGCAGTGAGCTCGGTGTACAACCGATTGTCGCGCTCTTTGTTCGACGTGCCGGTTCGGGATCTGAATTCAATGAAGGCCTTTCGCGCAGAGATTCTACACGGCATCGCGTTGCGCCACGACTGGCATCGCTTTTTTGTTGTGCTTGCGTATGCCCAGGGTTTTTCGGTGACCGAAATCGACATCGAGCTGTATCCGAGAACGGCCGGTGTTTCCAAGTACTCCGGATCGAAGCGTATTTTTTCGAGTGTCGGCGACCTGCTGGTGGTGTGGTTCTATTTGCGATTCAGCCGAAAGCCTATGCAGCTTTTTGGCGGGGCGGGAGTTGCGCTCACGGTTCTTGGCCTTCTCATCGGGTTGGTCCTCGTCATCCTGAGGGCGTTCGAGATTGGACCACCCTCCATCGGATATCGGCCGCTTCTCGGGCTTGTGTTGCTCCTGGTGGTCGTCGGCATCACACTTTTCGGATTTGGGTTTACCGCGGAGATGATCGCCCTTCTGCGCAGCGATATCGAACAGCTCAAGATGGATGAGCGCCGCAAGGGCTGATCTCTAGCGGCTGCTATATTGGGCGCATGCCAACTGAAAGAATGGCCATCGCGATCGACGGCCCAGCAGCGTCCGGAAAATCCTCTACCGCTAAGGCAGTGGCGCGGGAGCTCGGTTTCCACCATGTCGATTCCGGCTCGCTTTATCGAGCGGCGACAGCGGCGCGGGCTCGTGCCGGCGGCGAGTCCTCGACATGGAGCGAGCAATCAGCGCTCGATGCCGCCCAGATCGTTTCGCTTGCTTCGACAGAATTTGGGTTTGAGCCGATGCTGGACGGCCAGAAAGCGGACTCCGAAATGCGCAGCGAGTCTGTAACCGGGAATGTTTCGCTGGTAGCGAAAATGCCGGCGGTACGGGAGTGGGTCAACTCCATCGTTCGCCGCGCGGGTTCAGAGTACGATGTTGTTGTCGATGGGCGCGACATCGGCACGGTCGTATTTCCTGATGCGGCTCTGAAGATTTTCCTCATTGCTGATCCGGCCGAGCGTGCGCGACGGAGGCTGCGGGAGCGGTCGGGCGGGGAACCCTCGGCAGCCGATGTCGAGGAAGAGACCAGAAAAATTCTGCTTCGGGATGAAATGGACGCGAAGCAGAGCGGACAAGCTCCGGATGCCATTCTGATCGACACAACACGGCTGAAGCAAGAAGAGCAGATCTCTCAGATTGCCGGACTGGCGCGCGCTGCACATCGTCAACGTTGAAAGTAGTAGCGACTGCGGACTGTCGCTCATTGCGGAACGAGGACTCACTACCAATTCGGACTGCGGATTAATTGCGGAATTCGGACCTGCTTCGGACTGCGGATTTACTTCGGATCGCAGACCTACTTCGAACTGATGGCGCGCTCAGTTATAGTCCTCAGGCAGCACTTTGCAGGAGGCGTCTAGTTCGTAGTCCGCGGCAGGTCCGCATCCCGCAATTAATCCGAAGTCCGAAGTGGCAGTGAGTCCTCGGTCCTGCCTCCGCAGTGCAACTCTCCGCAGTGTCATCTTGAATTAGAAAAGTCCGCTTGTTCGTAAAAGTAGAAATGTCCGCTTCGGTGGGGGTTAGTCCTTCACAGCAAAGAGCATGTTTGTTCGTTTCCAGGGATGATTCTTTTGTGAGTGAGGCTGTTGGGGCTTTCTCGGATGTGCCGGTTTTACGGGGCTAGCGGGTAGTCCAGGAAGTTCTGTTAGCTGAAGGGTTTTCGGCCCCCAGCGGAAGGCGAGCCTTTCGTCGAGCCGGCGCAGTACAGTGAGTTTCGTACCCGGCATAGACGCGGTAGCGAGATCTTTCGGCAGCTGGTAATAGACGTTGTCGTATCGAATCGTGAAGTCGGCTCTGATAAGTCGCGAGTGTGCTTCGCCAAAGATTTCCATAAGATCCATGTCTTCAGAAATGGACCGGTGGAAATCTTCCTTGATCTGCGGCTCGACGGTGAATCGGCTGTTCCAGAATGGAATAAAGCTTTCGTCAAGAAACCGATTAGCGGCCTCGATCGATGAGATGCCTGCTACACGCATTTCTTTGAGAAGCCGGTCCTGGAGCGTTTTGAAAAGCCGCTCGACTCTACCCTTTGCCTGCGGGGAGAGAGCAGAGATGAGCTGGATGTCGAGTGAGTCAAGGGCTCTCTTGATCTGGGATGACATGGGCGGCTCTTCGGCGATCTCTCGCTTCCGGGTCTGGTACTGGAAGTGGGTAGCACGATCGACATAGAGCGCCTCCATTCGGCCAAAGCGCTCGATATAACCGGCGATCACACTCCGGTTAGCGTAGCCCGAGTCGCTCTCGTGAAACCGGGCGAAGAGTGTGCTCGTGGCGTCGTCGATCATGGCAACGAGCACGGGCTCTTCTCTCGACCGGCCTTCGAACCAGTTGTGAATCGAGGTGTCCATCTGCACGAGTTCTCCGGCTGCCGCTTTTCTCTGGCGGCGTGAGCGGTGATGGAGCTTTCGCTGTCGCACTATCCATTGGCCGTGAGCGATCATCCAGTTTCGCAGAGTGGCAGCTGAGATAGGGCCAATGCCTGGATCCTTTGACAAGTGCTCGGCGAGAAGAGTGGGACCGAAGTCGTGGAATACTGGGTCCGCCGCGCGCTCAAGGACCTTCGCACGTAACTCGTCATCCAGACGTCGATTTGACTGATGGCCTCGGAGACCGTGAATCACCGCAGCATCGGCTTTTCTTTCGTAAGCACGCCTCAATCGACGAAACTGGCGAGACGATAGGCCAAGTTTTCTAGCCCCTATACAGGGCGCAATAAGACCTTCCTCGATCTCGCGCAAAACGGCAATCCTGTCTCTTTCTCGAAGACTCAAACTCAGCATCTCCTCCTCCGGGCCGGGCACGTTGGCTCGAAGGTATCCCAAAAGAGGACATTTCTACTTTAACCAAGGCGGACATTTCTATTTCAATGCTACACTTTCCGCGCTGTGGCGCCGTTGACTTAGGATGCCGTAATCCGTAGGTTTATCGGCTGTCCCAAATCAACATCAAACAGTATTTGCCGGCGCCTTCGCTCAATCTGACGAAGCGTGCGGGCTCTATGCACGGTTAGACTTTTCTTTCTATGAAGACTTACAGCGCAACGCCTGCCGATATTCATCACGACTGGTTCATCGTGGACGCCGAGGGCATGGTCCTTGGCCGTCTCGCCGCAGAGGTCGCAAGAATCCTCCGCGGCAAGCACAAGCCGATGTACACCCCGCACATGGACACGGGAGACAACGTTATCGTGATCAATGCGGCAAAGGTTCGTGTCACCGGCAAGAAGGGAGAGCAGAAACGCTACTTTCATCACACCGGCTACATGGGCCACGAGCGTTTCACGCCGTACGCGACGATGCTCGACAAGCACCCCGAGCGCGTGATCGAGAAAGCGGTTTATGGCATGCTGCCTAAAACAGCTCTCGGACGTCAGTCGCTGCGTCGCAAGCTTCGCGTTTTTGCAACAGACAAGCACTCCCACGCTGCGCAGCAGCCCAAGGTGCTCGACCTCAACAAGAAGAGTGAGAAGAAGTAATGG
>JANYKY010000193.1 GCA_025357975.1 Gemmatimonadaceae bacterium | reverse complement strand
GTCCGATGTAGTGTCGTAGATGGTTTATCGGGTCGCCTGCTTCGGGAGCAGGAGGTCGCTGGTTCAAATCCAGTCGCCCCGACTTCATAACTCAAAGCCTCACCGACACTTGCGCGGTGGGCTTTGGCATTCCTATACTCGGCTGCGCGGGTGTCCGAGTAGTCCCGTGGATTGGCCGTTCTGGGCCCGTTCAGTAATCTTTCACGGTTTGCTCCCGGCTGTTCTCCACTATCCGCAGCGGCGCCAGGGTTCGGCAGCCCTGCGAGCACTCGTCGATTTCCTGCGCGTCGGGCGGCAGAAGAAGCGGGTCTAGCTCGAACTTGCCGTGTCCCTGGCAAAACACACGACGACGAAGGAATGATCCGGTGAAGAGTTCAAGCGTCGAATTTGGGGGTTCTTTAATCCGTCGAGCCAGCGCACTAACCTGAATCCCCCTATAGATGAAAAAGATCGGCTTTCTATCATTCGGACACTGGGACGCATCCCGCCAATCGGCCGTGCGATCAGCGCGCGATGTTCTGCAGCAGTCAATAGAGCTGGCCGTGGCTGCGGAGGAGCTTGGCGCTGACGGAGCTTACTTTCGCGTCCATCATTTTGCGCGTCAGCTCTCATCTCCCTTCCCGCTTCTCGCGGCGATCGGCGCCAGAACGACGCGCATCGAGATCGGCACGGGCGTAATCGACATGCGGTACGAGAACCCCTTCTATATGGTCGAGGACGCAGGTGCGACCGACCTCATAAGCAATGGCCGGCTACAGCTCGGAATCAGCCGGGGCTCGCCAGAACAGGTGATCGAAGGCTGGCGACATTTCGGTTACTCACCGGTGGAAGGTCAATCCGATTCAGACATGGGCCGAGGCCACGCAGAGGTCTTTCTCGACCTCCTTGCGGGAGAAGGATTCGCTCGACCCAGTCCCAAGCCGATGTTTCCCAACCCGCCGGGCTTGCTCCGGCTCGAGCCGCATTCAGCAGGATTGCGCGACCGCATCTGGTGGGGATCAGCTTCAAACGCGACCGCAGTCTGGGCCGCACAACATGGCATGAACCTGCAAAGCTCAACCTTGAAAGAGGACGAATCAGGTGAGCCATTTCATGTGCAGCAAGCCCACCAGATCCGCGCCTTCAGGAAAACGTGGGCTGACGCCGGCCACGCAAGGCAGCCGCGCGTTTCCGTCTCACGTTCGATTTTCGCACTGATGAATGATCGCGATCGTGTCTACTTCGGCCGCGACGAAAGCAGCGACCAGGTCGGCTTTATCGATAACATGCGAGCTGTATTTGGACGCTCTTATGCAGCGGAGCCGGAAGTGCTGATAGAAAAGCTTAAAGCCGATGAGGCCATTGCCGAAGCTGACACGCTCCTGCTCACCGTGCCGAACATGCTGGGCATTGAATACAACGTGCACGTGATTGAATCGATCCTCACGCATGTGGCGCCGGCGCTGGGTTGGCGGTGATCAGTTTTTTTTGAACTCGATCGAATAATGATTTCTCGCTGAACCCGATCTATGCTCGAAGCGTATTCTGTACCCATCACTCGTTCTTGATTCCGTAATCCCGGTACTTACGTCGCTCCAATTAACAGAAATGCGCCGAGTAGGTCTCGGAGATATGACCTGTACTTTCGTGACCCGATTCCCGAACGACTGGAGGTCGAATTCCAGCTTCCTCGAGTCTCTGTCATACTTCGGCGCAATGACCAAGGCGTTCGCTGAACTCAGGTACGGTGTCGTGAGAATTCCCAGCTTCAATTGTATTCTTGCCGGACGTTTGATGCCCTCAGGCACAACCGCTGACGGGACTTGCCTACCGTCGAACAAAATCCGGCTCAGCCCACGCCCATGCCCGGTGATATCTACAGGAACAGGCGCTCCCTTGAGAGTGACCATCAGCCGGACAGAATCCATTCCGCTCGGAATGAAAGGGCTGAATGAGATATTCCATTCATTCTCCCTGAGACCGAACAAGTTGTACAACGTGTAGAAGTACCACCCACCCGCCCACAAGAACTGAGGTTTGTCGATCTTGCCGTAAATCGCCGGATCGCTCTTGTCGCTGATTCTGTACTCGTAAAGCGCAGGCTGACCGTTAGGGCTGTTCATGATGCCCTGAAGTGTCATGGTTTTCTTGATGAACCCGAACGCGTCTTCGTCCAATCCATTGCTGATCAATCCGAGGGCGTACCACGCATTCCCATGTGGCCAGATTCCTCCATTCGCGTAGTGGTAAGGAGCTCCAGCCTCATCGCCCGCAAACTTCATGTAGTCGCCGAGTAGATGCAGGTCCATCGGATACAACGTGTAAATGCCAAGCTTCTCATCCAGAAGCTTTTCTTTTGCGGTGGTTACCAGCTTCAGGTTCTTGTCATCGTCCAGCAACCCGAAATGCGACGCCAGTAAAGAGCCCATGTAAACGTGGCGGTCTTCTTTTCCATCGTTGAAATAGCTTATGAGGTAATTCAGATGACTGTCCCATAGGGTGTCTGCCAGCTTCGCATTCATCCTGTCTGCCAGGTCCTCATAGAGTCGTAACTGGGGACCGTCATGATTCAACGAGCTCGAGACAAAGTTGAATTCTCGCAACGCGCGAATCGCCAGGATCGTCATGTATGCGCGCGGACCGGAATTGTTACCGATATCCCACCAGTCGGGTCTTGGGGACCACATCAGCTCGTCTGCGCCCTTGTTCTTGAGAGCAGTCTGGATGCTTCTCTCGATATACGGATAAAGCTGCTCGACGAATTCCCGGTCTCCGGAATGGCGCAGGTAACGCGCGCACAGAAGCGCGAACCAGAAATGATTCCAGTTTTCAGTACCCGCATATTCCGTCGCGTACTTTGTGTCCTTCCAGTAGCGGGCATGGGGTATCGTTTTGTCCGTGTCCGCCAGACTGACGATGTACTTCAGGTCATTCTTCACTCGAACGAGATCGAAGTTCACCGCCGCCAGATCAGTAAGCAGCGCATCGTGAGTGAAGTAGAAGTTGTATTCCGCTTGTGCAGGCATGGGAACGATTTGCCCGTCGAGATAATGAGCATTCGTCGCCATCACGGCTTTGGCCCATCGCGATGTGAAATCGAGATCCGTGTTGCCAGTAAAGATTTCGTCATTCCTCAACGAGGCGCTTCTGATATACGCCCCGTACTCGGCGACCTCACGCCGATAATGAGTGGACAGAAAATCCGTTCTGGCCTGTCCCTCTGAAATGGACGACGAGCCCACGATCTGAATGATTTTCAGTGATGCGCCAGCAGCCACTCGTTGCTTGTAGGTGAATGCGGCGACAGGCCTGCCGGGGGTGGACTTTACGCGAAGGATTTTCGGTAGAGGCCCAGAGGTACGTAACCACCAGTCATCGAGGTCTTTGAATGCGCTGGTTGCTGTTTCCGTAGTGGTAAAACTGGAGGGAGCCAATCCCGCGTTCATCACAAATACCTGTGCGTTACCCGTCTCCGTGAACGAGTAATTCGCTCTGATTACTGAGGATTTCTCCTGAAAACTCGTGTACGCGCTATCAACGAGCTTGTACGTGTGGCTCGTTCGAAGCGACGTCTGCAGCTTCGTGTATATCTCGTAATCTTTGGCCGTATGCGACGTATTTGTAATCTCGTATGTGATCACCATTGCCGGCTGGCTTCGGCAAAATTCGTAAGAGATCCTGATCCTGCTGTCAGAGTCATTGCCGCTGAGCGAAGCGGAATAGGGCGTCTGAGAGACGTGATAAACCTGAGGTTTCAGAAATCGTTTCGGCGAATCACCCACTTTCAAGCCGAGAGACATGATTCTGAAATTCTCGCGTTTCCAATAATCCGTGCTGATATCGATGCTGTTTGCTACCGGATAGTAGAAGCTGATCCTGTTGAGCAAAGGAAAGCTTTTGTGGATTTCTACTCCAACGTAAGGACCGCCAACTTCTATCTGGCCGACTTCCTTCACGCTGTTGATCGTCAGCGAATCTCTGCCCTGAGCGGATATTCCGAATGGCATCAAAACGATCGCCGATGACAGGACGCGAAGCGTCCGGCATACTTTCTTCACCATTGACCTCATTGACACGTGAATTCGCCGGCAAAGAGTATCGTTCTTCGCCGAGGCACTTCCAGGCGCGATCAGTTATCCCGCGAAATCATCACGTGGAGCTCGGGCCGCCCGTTGACGTTCTCGAGCGGTAGATATATGCGATGCGTTCGCGGATCGACTGCAACACTGTGAGCATGGGGGAGCCGGACCTCTCCGATATTCCGGAGCTCGGATCCAGCAACGTCGAAAGTCGTTACGACTCCTGACTCAGAGGCCACGTAAAGCCGCCGCCATCCCGGGTCCCACGCAAGAACATCGGGGCCATTCCCGACCTTGTGTGATGAAAGCACACGCATCGTCCGAAGATCGACGACCTGCAGTGTTGCGTTCCCCTCGCCGGTAATGAAAGCGAGCCGGCCCGGCTCATCCAGTGTAAAGCCGTGCGGCCCGTCGGAGCCCGGTATCTCGTAACGCGCAACCACCCGCTCGGTCGCGGGATCTATCGCGACGAGTTGATTTCTCGTCTGCACAGCCACGACAATGCAATGCGAAACAGAATCGTAGTGAGTGTTCCCTGCTTCGCCGCCGAGTGGAATAGCGGAAAGTTTTCTCATAGTTGACGCGTCGATCGCGACATCGCCTTCTCCGGACTCGTCCGAAACAAAAACCTTTTTTTCAACCGGCGCGTACGCTATTCCATCAGGGAAGCGGATACCTCCTACGCGGCCAGAAGCCTTGAGCGTTCGGTCATCGACCGCGACGATCTCATGGCGCCCCGCCGCAGATACATATATCCGATGCAGAGCGGGGACTGCCAACACGCCCGTGGCGCGCCCGACGCTGTCAATCTCGCTCACCACTCTGCTCGAGCCGAGATCGAAAACAATCAACCGCCCCGCGTTCATGTGGCTAATGTAAAGACGCCCGCCGGCAGGGTCGATACTCTGGTAGTCGAAGCGGTTTGCAGGACCAGGAAGCGGAACAGTCGCGATAAGGCGAAGGGCGCCGCGGGGCGCGCGCGTCGGCGTGCGCCTGTCTGTCACCCAACCCGGCGGCGTCATCGACGAGGCTATCGCCGCACATCGCGCCGGTGCAGCGTGTTCGCGCGCGGTAGTGCGCGCAGCTACGACGGCCGCGACTCCAGCTGCGAGGACAGCCCCGATTTTCGCCTGAATCAGATAGTCCCCCTAGCCCCGTTGTAACGTGAAGCGTGTGAGTGGACCTGGACATCTGTCATATTCCAATGTCGTCTGAAAGCAGGTCCTACAAGGAATCGCTTTTCAAGTTACAACCACAACGGAGATCGAGGAACCAATGATGCGATTCGCTGCGGCGCTCTTACTGATTTCGCTTTTTATCGCCACCGGATGCACAAGCTCCGCGTTGGCGTCATCGGCGGAGCGGACCTGGGCTGATACCGGAGAGGTTGCTCAAGTTGCGACGGTGGACTGGAAGGCTGTCGAGGCGGCGATGGGCCGCACCAGCGTCAGTCAGCCGGGCGATGTGCACAGGTTCAACATGCCGCGCACTGACCTGAGTGTCACGCTCGACGGTGTGAAATTGAAGCCAGCCTTTGCACTTGGCTCTTGGGTCTCGTTCAAGGCGGTGAGCGACGGTGTGATCGCGATGGGTGATCTCGTTCTGCGAGACAGCGAAGTTTCAAGCGTGATGTCGCGGCTGCAGGAAAGTGGGATCGAGCTGACTGCAGTTCACCACCACCTCCTGCGCGAGTCTCCACGGATCATCTACATGCACGTTCACGGTCATGGTAACGCGGTGAAGATCGCCGAAGGTCTGAAGGCTGCGATCGCTATGACTGGAACCCCGCTTGCCGCTCCGCCGACCGTCGTTGCAACCGGCGAAGCCGGGATCGATACTGCGGGCATTGCAAAAGCGCTTGGCATCTCGGGCCGTATGAATGGCGGTGTCTATCAGGTAGGTGCGCCCCGGAAGGAGACTATCAGGGACGCGGGAATGGACATTCCAGCAGTGATGGGTCTGGCAACCGCGATCAACTTTCAGCCGACGTCAGGAGGTAGAGCAGCTATTACCGGTGATTTCGTATTGATCGCTTCCGAGGTCAATCCCGTGATGCGCGCGCTGCGAAAAAACGGAATCGAGGTGACGAGTATTCATAACCACCTTCTATATGAAGAGCCGCGGCTGTTTTTCATGCACTTCTGGGCTAACGATGACGCGGTCAAGCTGGCCGGCGGATTACGGGAAGCGCTTGCCCTCACGACGGCAGGCCGTTAGCCCAATGCAGCTCGCCGGCCGCGAAGGCGTCTGGTCCATATCCTGCGCATCCGATCAGTGATTCGCACACTGCACGAGTTGAAAGCCAGTGCGATTACTCGCAGAAACAAGAGGAACTGATGCCGTATGTAACGACCACTGCAATCCCGGCAACCGAGATCTACTACGTCGATGCAGGACAAGGACAGCCAATCGTGCTAATCCACGGATGGCCACTGAGTCACCGGAGCTGGGAAGCACAAATTACTGCGCTGACAAAAGCTGGGTATCGCTGCATAGCCTATGACCGGCGTGGTTTTGGTGAGTCGGGCAAACCCGATGGTGGTTACGACTACGACACGTTTGCTTCCGATCTGAACGACTTGATTACGCATCTCGACCTGAAAGACGTGGTTCTCGCGGGTTTCTCGATGGGCGGTGGCGAAGTTGCGCGATACATGGGGCGTTACGGAAGCGGGCGCGTCTCCAAGGCTATCCTGCTCGGGGCAGTTCCTCCTTTCCTGCTCAAGACTGCCGACAATCCCGAGGGCGTAGACAAGAGCGTGTTCGACGGAATGCTCCAATCAGTCAGCAAGGACCGCATCGCCTTTCTCGAAGAATTCTTTCCCAATTTCTATAACTATGAACCCGGCGCAAATGGTATGAGCGCCGACCTGATACCATTCAGCAAGTGGCAGGCGTGGCCTGCTTCACCCCTCGGCACGCAGCAGTGCATCGTCGCATTTGGGACTACCGACTTCCGTGACGACCTGAAAAAATTCACCGTCCCAACATTGATTGTCCACGGAGACAGCGATCGTATCGTTCCATTCGAGGTCTCGGGAAAGCGGTCTCATGAGATGATTCCGGAAAGCCGGCTGGAAATCCTGAAGGGAGCACCGCACGGGTTCGCCGCAACTCACGCCCAGCAGCTGAACGATTTGCTGCTCGATTTTTTGCGCGGGTAAGTCGACGTATTTTCAATGCGGGTCCTAGCCGGCCTTCGCGAGGGTCGTGTCAGTGCAAAAGCGCTGGAGGCCTCGTCATTCCGATTCGGATGCTCGCCGCTCCGCCTCCATCAGCGATGCAAGCTCAGCAAGAACATTCCCCAGTCTCATCCGTTGCGGTGGTGACATTTTCGCCAGTGCGGCCGACAGCAACGGGCGGCCAACGTTGCTCACTCTTCGAGCGACTGCGCGGCCCTTGAGTGTGATCGTTATTCGCACAGTTCTGCCATCACTGGGAGCTTGCGTTTTAACGACGAGACCTTTCTTGACGAGGGCATTTACGAGCGCGGAGACACTGCTTTGATGCGCGCCAAGAAAGCCTCCAAGACCATTTATGGATGGTCCCTCGTGCTCGGTCAGCACGCACAGAAGTCGGAGCTGAGCCGATGTAACACCGAACAGCTCCTCGGCGAGCTCATCACAGAGTCTTATTTCGCGGATTATCCAGGCAACAGCCGTTGCGGAACCTTCGATGGCGGGATCTTTCCCCGGCAGCTTCGGCTTTTTTGGCATTTATCTGGGTCACCGCAGAGTCTGTGCCTCACCTGAGACAAGTGACCGATTCGAACCGTCTTCTCGACGATTTTCGTGCCTCGTCAGCCTCTGCCGAGGAAATGCAGCGCAAGAACTATTATCGCGATAATCAGGACGATGTGAATAAGCGCGCCGACAACCTTCTTCAGCAATAAAAAACCAAGTAGCCAAAGAACTATCAGCCCGATGCCAGCGGAGAGAAACATGTCTCAGCTCCTAATGCTTCAGATAAATCGTCGGCGTGCGATTCAAGTCGTCGAGCTGCTTCATGACCGATTGCACGAGCGGCCCCAGATAAGCCTCTGGCTTCGATGGCTCCAGCTTACTCGACGTCACGCGAATCCCGTAACTCGAATTGTTGCGTAGATCCCATACGGTGACGATGACGTTCACGGTCTCTCCACTCCCAACGTACGATGGAGACACGAGCACGTCCGGCTTCAGAATTCTCGCGGCCTCGTCACGGCTCTTGGTGTGGGAAATCGCATCGCGCACTGAATCCTGATTGACGACAACAAACGCTTCGCCGTTGCCCAGCGACGAGCTGAGAGCCTCTACGAACTGATGCGTGAATGTGCTGAGCGCAGACTGGTCCTGTAGTCCCTTGGGCTCAGTTATCGCGAGCCGGTGCCTGCCCGACGACGCGGGTGCGGATGCTTCGGCTGTAGCTACCGGCGTGGCGACGGCTGCAGGTGCGGCTTGAGCGGGAGCGGCGACGGGGGGCGCTGCCGCAACACGCGCTGCGTTCGCGCGCATCATCGAATCCGTTAACTCCCGCTGCAACTTCTTCTTGAGCGAATCCGCATTGATCGGGGCTCCGCCTCCTGACTTCGCCGCTGCAAGGGCCAGAGCCATTCGCTTCTGTACACTTGCCACGATTGCAGCAGTGTCGAGTGGGGTGACGACAGGAGCGGCAGAAGCCGCGGCGGCCAACGGGGTCGCGACCGTAGACTCTGCGGATGCGACTGCAGGAGGCCCAACGCTTACAGCCGACGGAGTTTGCGCAAGACGATTGAACACCAGCACCGAAGCCACGCCGGCGATTACGACTGCTGCGAGACCCATCACAAAAAGCCTGCTCCGCGTTCCCGGCACCCGCAAATCCACGAGCAGCGGCATCGCAACAGCAGCCGTGCGTTCCTTCGTCGGATCACGGCGCTCGAGCCCCTGGATCGCGCGCTCTCTCGCCGGAACCTTGTGCTCTTTCGTCCTGATTTCGCCGGAGGCTGTTGCAATCATGTCGAGCGAATCGAGCAGCGCCTCGGCTGTCGGCGGCCGGCCGCCAGGAACCTTCGAGAGGCATTGCATGATGATCAACGACAGCTTTCGCGGAACATCCTTACGAACCAGGTGAAGCGGTTTCGGATCACGCGTCAACACCGCAGCGAGCACACCTTGCGCCGAGGTCGCCGCAAACGGTGACTCGCCACAGAGCAGCTCGTACGCAAGAAGCCCGAGAGCGTAGATGTCCACTCGATGATCTGCATCACCGTCGCCCGCGAGCTGCTCCGGAGCCATGTAGGCCGGAGTGCCGATTGCCATGCCAGTGGATGTCAGAGCAGTTGGAGCCCTGGCAGCATTAAGGGCTTTGGCTACGCCGAAGTCCGTCACCAGCGCATGCGAGCCCGAGCGAAGAATATTGGCGGGCTTGATGTCCCGGTGCACCACGCCATGCGCGTGCGCATACGCGAGAGCATCGACTACATCGTAAAGCACGCGGATTACATCTGCGACAGACAGCTTGCCGCTCTTCTCCATCGCCGACTTGAGGGACTCACCCTCGATGTACGGCATCGTATAGTAGACGAGGTCGTTGTCTTCGCCAGCAGAGAGCAGGGTTACGATGTGCGGATGCTGCAGCTGTGCGGCAACCTGGATCTCGCGTCGAAATCGCCCGCGGTTAACCTCGGCCACGAGGTCGGGAGACAGGAACTTGATGACGATCTTCCGCCCGAGTATCCGATCGGTTGCGACAAACACCCTGCTCATTCCTCCGCCACCGAGCTCGCGCTCGATATCATACGCGGTGGAAAGAGAGGTTTTTATTTGCTCTTCGAAAGTTGCCATGGGCGGGGAATTGGTCTTCGGACAAGATATGCCACTGGCGATTGCTCAGAAAGACAAATTTTTACGGACCCAGATATAATGATGGCTCGAATGGCGGTCGGCGATGCGCGCAGGGGCCTGTTATTGCACTCAAAGGCCGCCGGGGTGGGCGGAATATCCGGACCGTTTCAAGCTTGCGAGGATCGATGCAAAAAAGGGCTGGAGCCATTCGCGCACTTGCAGCCGCGGCGCTTTTCGGAGCGAGCACTCCGGCTGCAAAGGGCCTGCTCGGAAACATTCCTCCGCAAGTCCTCGCCGGTTTGCTCTATCTCGGATCGGGCGCAGGCTTGGGTTTGCTATCCATTGTTCGGCGAAGAACGAAGACCGCAGAAGCGCCGCTGACGAGAAATGACATCCCGTGGCTTGGGGGTGCAATCCTGTTCGGCGGCGTCCTGGCACCGCTCGTCGTATTGACTGGCTTGAATCACACGCCGGCTGCAGCGAGCGCGCTTCTGCTGAACCTCGAAGGCGTGTTCACCGCGTTAATCGCGTGGTTTGTTTTTTCAGAAAACGTCGATCGCCGCATTGCTTTGGGAATGTTCGCCATTGTCGCCGGCGGAGCGGTGCTTTCATGGAACGGTCGGGTCGCTTGGGGCGGCGCAATCGGGCCGCTGTTGATCGTTCTCGGGTGCCTCTTCTGGGGAGTCGACAATAATTTTTCTCAAAAAGTCTCGGCGAAGGATCCAGTTCAGATAACGGCGATCAAAGGAGCCGTCGCGGGTATCGTGAACCTTGGGATCGGATTGGCCGCTACCGGTGCAGCGTCAGTGGAGCTCGCTTATGTGGCGGGTGCCCTGGTGGTCGGATTTCTCAGTTACGGCCTGAGCCTCGTGTTGTATGTTCTTGCGATGCGGGAGCTCGGAACAGCCCGAACCGGAGCATACTTCTCACTTGCTCCGTTCGTTGGGGCGGCGATCAGCCTCGTGGTATGGCACGAGAAAATGAGCGCTTCCTTCTTTCTGGCGGGTGGTCTGATGGCGTTTGGTCTTTGGTTACACTTGAGCGAGCGGCACATTCACGCGCACGTACATGAGCCGATGACCCACACCCACCGTCACGTCCACGATGAGCACCATCAGCATCAACACTCCGTTGGACAAAATACGGAGGAGCCGCACAGTCATGAGCACACGCATGAGACACTGGCGCACGCGCATGCGCATTTTCCTGACATCCATCATCGGCACACGCATGACGATTGATTGCATGGAACGCTGACATGAGTTGCACCCGAACCGCGTGGCGCCTCGCGTTTTTTTTGTTGACCGGGCTCGCGTCGGTTCCGGGCTCCGCGCAACAGGCGGGCACGGAGAGTTCAACGAAAGATCCTCACGAGGTCCAACCCGAGCGGCCGACTGTTGCCACCCACGCCGGTACTGTTGCGGCGGGATGGGTCGAGGTCGAGATAGGCGCGGAGCACGATCATTATCGGAATCACCAGACTGCGTTGAGCTTCCCTGCGAACTTCAAGTTCGGCGTCGGGTCACGCGCGCAACTTAATCTGCTCGCGTCCGGGTTAATCGGGACCCAGTCGAATTCTTCAGCGCGAGGAGTCGGCGATGTCACGCTTGGCGTCAAATACCGGCTTCTCGAGAACGTGCCCATCCTCACCGACTTCGCGATTCTTCCCAGTGTGAAGTTCGCCAGTGCGTCTTCCTCGAGCGGATTGGGGAGTGGAACGACTGACGTTGGTCTTCTGCTGATATCGAGTCGCTCCATCGGCACCGCAGATGTCGATATCAATGTCGGGGCGACTCGCCATTATGGCGGCGATTCCGCCGCTCCATCACTGTCGACCTTATGGACCGCGTCGGCGGGATTGCCAGTGCGCGGAGCGATTGGTCTTGCTGCTGAACTATACGGATACCCCGGGACATCGGGCCCTGGAGGATCGAAAGAGATAGTAGCAATCCTCGCTGGGCCAACTTTTCAGCCCCTTAAATGGCTCGCGATGGACGCCGGCGTTATCGAGCCAGTGAAAGGCCCGCAGCCGCGGGCGTTTTATGCTGGACTTGTGTGGAACGTTGGAAAATTCTGGTGAACTCGACAACTTGCGGCCAGCCCGCCATTCAGTCCTCGAAGTGATGCTTGATCTGCTTTCCTTCGGCCAGGTAAACAGCGTCCTCCCCAATGTTTGTCGCGAGGTCCGCAACACGCTCGAGATTTCGGCTAACGAGCAGCAGCTCCAGCGAAGGCGTAATGTTGCGGGCGCTCTCCATCATGTGAGTGAGCAAGCTCCGAAAGACTGAATCGTGAAGAGCGTCGACGGCGTCGTCTGCTTTGCAGACTTCGCGTCCAAGCGCTCCATCGGCCCGAATGAATGCGTCGATCGCCTGGCTCAGCATAAGCCGTGAGCGGCGCGCCATGTCCTCGATCTCCGGTGCGGGTGTAAGCCGGCCACCGTAATCGACGAGGCGTACTGCAGATTCCGCGATGTTCACCGCATGATCGCCAACTCGCTCGATATCGCTCGAGACTTTTATCGCACCGACCAGAAATCGAAGGTCGCGAGCCAACGGTTGCTGCAGGGCGAGCAACCTGATGGCGCGCTGCTCCACTTCGACCTCGAGAGTGTTAATCCGCTTGTCGCTGACTATGACCTCTTCGGCCACATCGCGGTCGTGCTCGAGCAACGACTTGATCGATTGGTCGACCAGCCGTTCCGCCAGCGACGACATGTCGACCAGTCTTTGCTTCAGCTCGGCCATCTCTTCGTGAAAGTGGCGGTTCCCCGCTGACAGTCGCGGCGATGTCATCCAAATCTCCCTGTTATGTATGCTTCGGTGCGCTCTTCGCGCGGACGTGTGAAAATTGTTTCCGTCAGGCCTGTCTCGATCAATCTTCCGAGATAGAAAAAGGCGGTGTTGTCAGATGATCGCCCGGCCTGCTGGAGATTGTGCGTGACGATTACGATGGCGAGCTGCGACTTCAACTCGAACAGAAGCTCTTCAATCTTTTGAGTAGCGCCTGGGTCGAGAGCGCTCGCCGGCTCGTCGAGAAGAAGAATCTCGGGCTCGTTGGCGAGTGCACGCGCAATACAAAGTCGCTGTTGTTGTCCGCCTGACAACCCGAGCGCGCTGGATTTCAGGCGGTCCTTCACCTCCTCCCAAAGTACGGCTCGTTTCAGCGACAACTCAACCAGTTTGTCGAGCTCCCAGCTCGGCATCGCCCGATTGATCCGCGGACCATATGCGACGTTGTCATAAATCGAGCGAGGAAAGGGATTCGAATGCTGAAACACCATGCCGATTTTCGATCGCAGCTCGACAACGTCAGTAGCGCGATCATAGACGTCTTCACCATCCAGAAGCATCGCGCCTTCGTGGCGCACACCTGGAACAGTGTCGTTCATCCTGTTGATTGCGCGCAGAAACGTCGACTTGCCACAACCCGATGGGCCGATCAGTGCAGTGACGGCCCGGTTCGGAATCACAAGATCGATGTCATGCAACGCTTGCGTCTTTCCATACCAGAATGAGAAGCCCCTGGCCTCCACTGCTGGCGGGGCCGCCGTCGCGGAAGTGCCGCCGGCAGCGCTGTTTCTGTCTACCGCGGTCACCCGAATCTTCCCGTGACATATGCCTCGGTCCGCGAATCGCGCGGAGTCGTGAAGAGTGTATTGGTCTCGGCCGTCTCGATCAGCTCGCCGGCCAGCATGAACGTTGTTTGCGCCGACACCCTTGCAGCTTGTTGCATGTTGTGCGTGACGATCACAACGCAGATTGTCTTCCGCAACTCGTATAGCAGCTCTTCGATGCTCTGCGTGCTGAGCGGGTCGAGCGATGCGGTTGGCTCATCCATGAGGAGCACGCGTGGCCTCGTTGCCAGCGCGCGTGCGATGCAGAGTCGTTGCTGCTGTCCACCGGACAGCGCAATTGCGCTCTGGCGAAGCCGGTCTTTCACTTCTTCCCATAAGCCGGCGCGCTGAAGCGACTCCTCCGCGATCTCGTCTGCCTCTTTTGCGGACGGTCCCTGACGACCCAGTATTCGCAGGCCCGCGACCACGTTGTCTCTCACAGACATTGTCGGGAATGGTGTTGGTCGCTGAAAAACCATACCGATCTGACGCCTCACTTCGATCGCGCTCGTGTCGCTCTTGTAGATACTCACGCCATCGAGCATGGCGTCCCCTTCCACGCCGGCGCGCGGCACCGTTTCATGCATTCGATTGAGGCATCGCAGAAACGTCGACTTGCCGCATCCGGACGGCCCTATGACAGCGGATACTTCGCGATCTGGAAACGCGGCTGTCACGTTTC
>JANYKY010000154.1 GCA_025357975.1 Gemmatimonadaceae bacterium | reverse complement strand
GAGTCGTCGGCAAGCTCCTTCCTGAGCCGTGCCCGCACCGCTGGATTCTTCAGGCGTACCACCATCGAGTCGTCGCCGCCTTCCTGCACCCACGTGTTCAACATCGCCGACAGGCCCGTCCCGCTTGCGATGTACGGATATTGATCCGCGGTGATGTCGATGCCTGCTGCACGAGCCGAATCGATCAGCGCGATTGCCTGCGCCATTTGCGTGGCCGAGCGGGACTTGATGTGACGAATCTCCGCCCAGGTACCGGCACCGGAGGCAATGCGAATGGTTTCGCGAATCGCTTCGACCAAGCCCGTGCCTTCGCTTCGAATATGCGCTGCATACCCACCGCGGTAGGGAACCACGTATTTCGTGAGAGCGATGAGCTCGTCGGTATTAAAGAAAGTACTCGGCAAGTAAATGAGGCCGGTTCCGAGTCCGACTGCACCGTCTCGCATCGCGGAATCGATGAGTGCGCCCATCTGTGACATTTCGGTCGCGGTCGGATGACGCGTGATCTGACCCATGACGGCCTGACGAACCGAGCTGGTGCCAACGTAAGTGGCGAGGTTGATAGCTGTGCCCCGGCGCTCGAGCTCGCGAAAGTATCCGTCGAGCGATTGCCACGGCTCAGCCGTATCCGGTTTTTCTCCTGGACTCGTATTGGGCCACGCGGAATGAACTTCGCCTGTGATCTCGCTCGTAATGCCCTGCGAGACTTTGGAGACCGCATGCGGGCCGTGCAGAAGGGCGATCTCGGAGTGGCCGAGCATGTCGATGAAGCCCGGTGCGACGACGAGTCCCTTCGCGTCGATAATTCTCTTTGCCGATTGACCGTTGAGCGGTGGCCCGACATAGACGATTCGGTCCCCGCGTGTCGCAACGCTTCCGGTATACCAGGGATTGCCGGTGCCGTCGACGACGCGGGCGTTCCTGATCAGGACGTCGTAGCCGGTGCTCAATGGGGACGGCGACGTGTTAACAGAGGGCGTGCAGGCGGCGAGTGCTACGAAGATGAATGCGCGCGATCCGAGTCGTTTCATGAAAAAATTATAGCATTTATTGGAGTGGGCTGCGTTCTCTTGCTCTCAAAACTGCAATTGGACGAAGAGAACGCAGAGAACTGCAACTAACTTGGACACAGAGATCACAGAAACGCACAGAAACGACATCCTGCTCAATCGCAAGAAGGGATCTGGCTTAGAAGCCGGTTCAATTTTTTTGGTTAAAAGACATTCGGGCTTTTCAATCGGCCTTCGAATGTCGTTGTCGTTTAACCCCAACTGACTGAACCGTCTCCTGGTGTAGCGCCCGATATCGGGAGACACTTCGATGTCGTTCTCTGTGCGTTTCTGTGGGCTCTGTGTCCAACGCCGTTGCAGTTCTCTGCGGTCCCTGCGTGCTCTGCGTCCAAATGCAGTCAGAAGGCGCCGCGATCCTATGAGACTTTGCGCGTCTTCTTCCGCAGAAAATCCATGAGGATGAACTGGCCCAGCGTCATCGTGTTCGTGAAGTACGCCTTTCCTCGGCTTATCTCCGAGACTTTTTTTACGAACTCGATCAGCGCATGATCTCGGGCGAGCATGAACGTGTTGATCATGATCCCGGAGCGCCGGCAGTTGGCGACCTCCTTCAGCGTTTCGCTGACGACGGTGAAATCGAGGCCCATCGAATTCTTGTAGATCATGCCATTCGGCATCGTTAGCGCGCTCGGCTTTCCGTCTGTGATCATGACTATCTGTCGCATGTCCTTCTTTTGCGACATGAGAATCCGGCGAGCGAGCTTCAGGCCTTCCGCAGTATTGGTGTGGTACGGGCCCACCTGCGCCTGCGGAAGCATCGCCAGCGGAATTTCTTCGGCGGAATCGTGAAAAAGTACAACTCGAAGAGTGTCTCCCGGAAATTGAGTGCGGATCAGATGCGTGAGGGCGAGCGCGACTTTCTTTGCGGGAGTGAATCTGTCCTCCCCATAGAGAATCATCGAGTGAGAAGTATCGAGCATCAGGACCGTAGCGCACGACGACCGATACTCCGATTGCCTCACCATCAGGTCACTGTAGTCGAGGTCGAGCGGCACTTCGAGTGACCCTGTTCGCGCAAGCGAATTCAGCAGCGTTGCGTTCACATCGAGATTCAGGACATCACCAAACTCGTAAGGCTTGCTCCATCCGTCGGCCTCGATTCCTGTCGCGAGATACGGAGTGTCATGACTGCCGAAGCTCGACTTGCCAAGCGATCCGAGGATTGACCGGAGCGACTTGTAGCCGAGGAAGTCGATGGCTTTGTCGGTGAGGTTGAACTGAACGCTCCTGGATGCAGCGTGAGCGAGACCGCCCGGCCCGGTAACCGATTGATGTCCGGCCGGTACCTGCGGCGGCGCATCAACGTTGAGGTAGCCTTCGGCGGCGAGTCGCTGCACCAGGTCGTCGAGGAGCTTCGCAAGTTTTTCTTCGGAGTCTTCCGAGCCGTCGCCGCGAAGTGCCTCGAGCAATTCCGGGGTGAACTGACCGCTCTCGATCAGTGCGTCGAGGATTGCCTGCTTGAGCGCTTCGAGCGAACGATCGTTCTCTTCATTGAAGTCCCCCCAAGGGTCGAACTGCTGTCCGCCAGCGAAGCCCGATTGAAGGAGAAAATCCGCAAGCTTGCCGAGGAGGGACTGGAGATCGACCGCGTCGGCCATCTCTGGGGAGAACTTCGAGTACGTGTGCGACCGCATATTTGAAATAATAGCTTCTGGCGCACGGAAACGCTCAGACAGCGAGACGGCACGGGCCGCGCACTTCAGGGTCCCCGTTTTGCTCAACGTTCGGTCCACGCCACCCGTTAAAGAGACAACGTGACCGCTCCACAAACCATCGCCCCCCCAGCTCCCCTTTCATCGAGGCAGATCCGCGTCGTCTTTAGCGGGCTTCTGCTCGTAATGCTGCTCGCTGCACTCGACTCTACCATCGTGGCAACGGCTCTTCCGACAATCGTCGGTGAGCTCGGTGGACTTTCACGACTCGCCTGGGTTGTGACAGCATATCTGCTTGCCCAGACGGTAGTTACGCCACTTTACGGGAAACTCGGCGACCTCTACGGGCGCAAGAAAGTTCTTCAGGCCGGCATCGTCCTCTTCCTGGTCGGCTCTGCCCTTTGCGGGTTGAGCCAGAGCATGACTCAGCTAATCGCCTTCCGCGCAATCCAGGGGCTCGGCGGAGGAGGACTCATGGTTACGACGCAGGCTGTCGTGGGCGACATCGTGCCGCTTCGCGAGCGTGGAAAGTATCAAGGGATTTTTGGCGCGGTGTTCGGACTCGCGAGCATCGCGGGGCCGCTCATCGGCGGATATTTCACGACGCACGTGACGTGGAGATGGATCTTCTATATCAACATCCCGCTCGGCGTCGTCGCGATTGCGGTGCTGGCAGCGACTCTGCCTTCTGTAGCGCGTCGCGTGTCGCACGCGATCGACTACGCGGGATCC
>JANYKY010000146.1 GCA_025357975.1 Gemmatimonadaceae bacterium | reverse complement strand
CCGATATCGTAAAGCACAGCGCCAACCTCAGTGTACACGTTCGGATTTTCATCGAGGAGTTTTGCGAGCTTCCCAAGGTCGTTCGCGTACCATCCCATGTGAGCAGCGACGAAAGTTGTCTTTGGATGTCTTCGAAAGAGGTTGTCGCGCTCCTTCATCAGCTCGTCGAAGCTGGGATACTGGTCCTGGGGATACCTGCGTCCGGGAAACAGTGAAAGCTCGAGCCATCTCTCATTGGTGTAGTCAACGGGCTTGAAAAATTCTTCCGGGTCGGCGGTATGGATGAACACCGGAATTCCAAGGCGCGTGCATTCGTCCCACAGCGGGTCGAGCTCCGGGTCGTCGATGCGAAGACGCGAGCCATCGGGTTTCCTGATGGACAAACCGAAGCTCTTGAGAATCTCACCAACGCCCACCGCGCCCGCGTCGAGATCAGCATGCAACTGCTTGATCGCCTTGTCCGACCAACCTGGGCCAACGTTCCGAAAATCAATTCCAGCGAGAACACGAACCCGATCTTTCATCTTCGGAGAGGCGCGAATCGCGGCAATGCTCCGCTGAAGTCGTTCGCCCGACAGATTGTCGGCCGCAACCATGACTCGAACGTTGATGCTATCGAGTGCCCGTCCAAGCTGGGCCAGGCCATCGGCTGACATTATCAAGTCGCCCGGATGCCCGTGATAGTCCACCGCCGGATACCGGGCAGCAGGAACGAGGTGAGCGGGCGTAACCAGCGTTGACTTTGGCCGATAATCGAGAATGCTCGGCGCTGGTGAATCGGGAGGCCGGCAAAGGCGGGGGCGGATCTCTGTCGTACCGGTTGCGCACGGCTCTCCTTCCTTGACGGGAATATCCCGACCCGCTTGCCCAGGCGCAGCCTGCTGAGTCCAGACGCTAACGGACGCAAATGTTGTTGCAACGATTGTCGTCAGGACAACTAGTTTTGGCGTCAAGGACTCTCCGAACTTCAATTACGCACGATCATAAAAAGGTGGCGGCTCGATCCCGAGGGAGCGAAGGTAGACATAGCCCTGCCCACGATGATGAACTTCGTTGTCGATCACATACAGAATGAGAGCGTAGATCGGCATCTTCCACTGGCCAAACGCAGTGTCGGTCTCCTGCCATCGCCCAGGTGGAATCTGCGCCCACAGTCTGTCGATTTCGGCGGTCGCATGGTCCCACGCCTTCAGCAGGTCGCTCTTCGTAGTCGGCTTGTCTGCCTGCTCCTCAGGCCATTTGCCGGTCGTCACTCCCAGCAAGGTCGGCACTGCCATCCCGAGGCACTCCATCGCGTACCCGGACATCGTTCGCAATTCGGCGATCGAATAATTGAAGAGCTCTTTTTCGGGGAAGGCGTCGATCACACGGCGCGTAAGGCCGCGATGTCCCTGCCATTGCTTGAGCAGCTGGTCTGACGTGATGACTGGCGAACTTGCGGTGGTGTCGGTCACTCTTTCTCCTTGAGTCATTTCCGGGAAAACGATTATGCAGCGAACGACCGTCGAATGACAGCCCGGCCGCGCGGACTTTATTGTGCGAACCGTTTTGCCCGCCGTACTTTGGTGTATGACCCGCCGTATAGTTGGCCGAATCTCTGCGATCCTGCGCTATCCGGTGAAATCGATGGCCGCCGAGTCGATGGACGGAGTCGACGTTGGGTGGCACGGCCTCGCGGGTGACCGACGCTGGGCTTTTATTCGCGATGGCCTGGTGCGCAGTGGTTTCCCATGGCTGACGATCCGCGAGAATCCAGAGATGTGGCGCTACAGGCCGCGTTTCGTCGAGCCAGAGCGCCCTGACTTATCGCAGACGATGGTGACCACCGTTACCGGCGAGGAGCTCGACGTGGTGGATCCTGCACTCGCGCTGGAGCTTGGTCATGGTGCTCGTGTCATCAAACAGGGTCGTGGAGTATTCGACACCTTCCCCCTGTCACTCATCTCCACGCAGACAATCAAGGCGCTCGGATCACGAGTCGGCGAAGAGCTGGAAATGCTGAGATTTCGGCCGAACTTCGTGATCGACACCGAAGACGATGAGGAATTTCCGGAAGATCGATGGGTCGGAAAGGTGCTCAGCGCAGGCGGCATGAGAATGCGAGTGGATCAACGCGACAAGCGGTGCGTGATGGTCAACATCGATCCAGT
>JANYKY010000122.1 GCA_025357975.1 Gemmatimonadaceae bacterium | reverse complement strand
TTAACTCGGCCGAGTGGATTTGGAGCAATCTCGTTCGACAGCGGGAATCTGGTCGAGTTGCTTCGTGACGCCACGCTGCCTAGCTCACGTAATGCCACCGACCAGCTCGGCAGAGCATCAGGCGCGCTCGCTTTCAACCTTCAGCTGCGACCCAACGCCGACACGACGATCGACATCGCGATTCCGCTCCATCCAGCCAACCCATCGTGCGTGCACGGCACCTCAATCGAAGCGTGCCGAGGCACGTGGACCGCTGATCAGCTGACTGCGACACGGGCACAATGGACAGAAAAACTCGGACGGCTCGACATTCAGCTTCCGCCATCAGCCGCGAGATTCGCCGAATCGATCAGGTCGAACCTCGCGTACATCCTGATTAACAAAGACGGACCTGGAATTCAACCTGGCTCGCGTTCTTACGAGCGTTCGTGGATTCGAGATGGATCACTCACCTCAACCGCATTACTGCGACTCGGCCAGTTCGACGAAGTTCGCGACTACATCAACTGGTATTCGCAATTCCAGTTCGACAACGGAAAGATTCCCTGCTGCGTCGATTCCCGCGGCGCTGATCCGGTTCCGGAGAACGACAGCCAGGGCGAGTTCATCTATCTCGTCGCAGAATATTATCGAACCACGCGAGACAGAGTTCTCCTCGAAAAGATGTGGCCCCACATCGCGCGCACGTTCGTGTTCATGGACTCGCTTCGTCACTCGAGAATGACCGACGAGTACAAGACCGGAAACAAGCGTGTATTCTACGGTCTCATGCCTCAGTCGATCAGCCACGAAGGCTACTCGGCCAAACCGATGCACTCGTACTGGGACGATTTCTTCGCACTGCGCGGCTACAAGGACGCTGCAGAGATCGCAACAACGCTAGGTAAAGCTGAAGCGAGGCCGTACGCGGCGGCGCGCGACCAGTTCAGGAAGGATTTCTACGCGTCGATTGAGTTGTCGATGAAACAGCACAACATTGACTACATCCCCGGCGCCGCTGAGCTCGGCGACTTCGACGCGACGTCAACGACCATTGCAGTCAACCCCGGCGATGAGCTCGGAAACGTCCCTCAGCCGGCTCTTGATCACACGTTCGACAAATACTATAGAAACTTCGTCAACCGAAGAGACAGCGCGACGTGGGACGGGTACACGCCTTATGAGTGGAGAACCGTTGGGGTGTTTGTACGAATGGGCGAGAAAAAGAAAGCGCAGGAGATTGCTAATTTCTTTTTCCAGGGCCAGCGGCCGCAAGCGTGGCACCAATGGGCCGAGGTTGTCTATCGCGACTCGCTGAAGACGAGCTTCATCGGCGACATGCCGCACACCTGGGTCGGTTCCGACTTCATTCGCTCGGCCCTCGACATGTTTGCGTTCGAGCGCTCATCCGATTCTTCGCTCGTAATCGGAGCAGGTATTCCTGAGAGTTGGGCGCGCGAGGGCCATGGAATAGTCTTCGACGGGCTGATGACTCATTACGGGCGACTCGGCTACACGATGCGCTCAGCCGGTTCTGATATCGAGATGAAGATCAAACCGGGCCTGACGATTCCTTACGGCGGTCTTGTCGTTCGCTCGCCATCGGATGGGGCGATTCGCCAGGTGACGGTGAACGGCGTCGTCACCCAGACGGGCAAAGGCGAGGTAGTCGTACGCGCATTGCCCGCAACAATCAGGTTCAGGTACTGAGCTCGGTGAGACGTGCTTCGCTATTTGTCGAGAACTGCTCCGCTCGTGCGGATGACGTTAGAGTAGACCTTGCCACTCGACTTTATCGTGCGCTCCTGCGTCGAGTAATCCACGTGCACAAGCCCGAAGCGCCGCGAGTATCCGTGACTCCACTCGAAGTTGTCGAGAAGCGACCAAGCGAAATAACCTTTGACCGGCGCGCCTTCGCTTATCGCCTGACTCACGGCGTGAAGATTTCCCTTGAGGCAATCAACGCGAAGCGGATCGTCAAGCACTCCATCAATCGCGACGGGTGCATCATAGAAGCACGATCCGTTCTCGGTGATGTACAACGGAATATCGCCGTAGCGCTCCTTCACCCACACGAGAACTCGTCGCAGAGCGTCAGGGAAAACTTCCCAGCCGGTTTCCATATAGACATGATCGGGCTGGTAAACTTTGCTCGCGTGAACGGGAATGCTCGCTGGGTCGTGTCTGGTGACACCACGCGTGTAGTAGTTGATGCCAAGGAAATCGAACTTTTCCTGAATCAGCTTCATGTCATCGGCCGGCCACTCCTGCCACGCGTCGCCAAAGACCTCGCGCAACTCAGTGGGATAGCTGCCGAGCATCGCAGGGTCGAGGTACTGACGGTTCATGTAGGCATCAGCTCGTGCAGTCGCCGCAATGTCTTCCGCCGAGTCGGAAGCCGGATACTTCGGTTCGAGGTTCACCACAAGTCCGATCTGACTATTCGCGTTGTGCTTGTTCGCGCGAAAGGCCTGCACACCTCTTCCGTGCGCGCGAAGAATGTTGTGCGATACAATCGCCGCTTCGTACGCGCTGCGATGCCCAGGCGCGAGCGTGCCGTGCATGTAGCCGCCGTCCATGATCACCCACGGCTCGTTGACCGTCGCCCACATCGGAACGCGATCGCCGAGCTTGTCGAACATGATCGATGCGTAATCGGCGAACCATTCGGAGATATCGCGATTCTGCCAGCCGCCGCGGTCTTCGAGAGCTACGGGAAGATCCCAATGAAACAACGTCGCATTGGGCTTGATGCCTTTGTCGAGCAGCGCATCGACGAGACGCGAGTAAAAATCGACGCCGATATCATTGACCTTGCCGACGCCGTTCGGAAGAACGCGACTCCACGAGATGCTGAATCTGTACGCATTCAGCCCGAGCGAGGCCATCAGATCGACATCGGCCTGATACCGCCGGTAGTGATCGCACGCGATGTCTCCAGTGTCGCCATTCGTCGTCATCCCCAGCGTGTGCGAGAAGCGATGCCAGTTACTCGGCGCCGCTCCATCGGCAAGCGGAGATCCTTCGATCTGGTAGGCCGAAGTCGCAGCACCCCAGAGAAAGCCTTCGGGAAAACGGTTGGAATCACTCATTTTGGAGCCGAGGAACGATGGCGAGCGTGAGACTTGAGGGCATTCGGAAAATCTACCCTGACCAGGCCGGAACTGTGGCTGTTCATGGGGTGAATCTCGATGTTGCCGATGGTGAATTTGTGGTACTCGTTGGTCCGTCGGGGTGCGGAAAGAGCACGACTCTGAGGATGGTCGCCGGCCTCGAGTCGATCAGCGCGGGCAAGCTCTACATCGACGATCGCGAGGTGAACGATATGCCGCCGAAAGATCGTGATATCGCGATGGTGTTCCAGAGTTACGCGCTGTATCCGCACATGACGGTTCGCGACAACCTCGCGTTCGCGCTCAAGCTGCGTGGAACGCCAAGGGAGGAGATCGACAAGCGCGTGAATGTTGCAGCGGCGACGCTCGGGATTGAGAGTTTCATCGATCGTACTCCGCGGCAGTTGTCGGGTGGCCAGCGGCAGCGTGTTGCATTGGGTAGAGCGATTGTGCGGCAGCCGAAGGTATTCCTGTTCGATGAGCCGTTGTCGAATCTCGATGCGCAGCTGCGAGTGCAGATGAGGCGCGAGATTGCGCGACTGCATCAGGACCTCAAGGCGACGATGATTTACGTCACGCATGATCAGGTCGAGGCGATGACGCTTGGCGACCGGATCGTTGTCATGAGCAAGGGCCATGTGCAGCAGATCGATACGCCGATGGAGCTGTACGATCATCCTGCAAACAAGTTCGTCGCGGGGTTCATCGGGAGTCCGGCGATGAACTTCGTCACCGGCACGATTACCAACAGTCAGCCGCTTCAGTTTGTTGCGAGTGAGGGATCGTTCACGCTGGAAATTCCGCCGAGTCTTGCGAGTCGCATTGATGGTTTGGTTGGGAAGAAGGTGACAGTTGGAATTCGTCCGGAGGATGTTTCTGTCGCTCCTTCGTCTGGCCCGGCGCTGTTTGCGGGAGAGTCGACGATTGTCGATCCGCCGACCCTGGCCCCTGCGCGGCTAGATATTGTCGAGGCGCTCGGCAACGAGGTATTCGTTTATGCGACTGTTGGCGCATTCACATTGACTGCCCGTATTGCGCCGCGGCCGCTGCCGAAGATTGGGGAGCCGGTAACGCTCGCGTTCGATCTTGCGAAGGCGCACTTGTTCGACGAGCAGACCGGGGAGAGGGTCGGAAAGGGTTGAGAGCGGTCGCAATTGAATGAAAGCGAGCGCTGACTTTAGCAGCCAATGGACTTAGGGGGTGCCGACATCTTTTTGCTGGGTCTCCACTCGCTCCAGTACATACAAATCCTGTTTTGGACAGCCGAGCGCGCCTTCCGGAATAAAACGCAGAACGTTGAAGATCGGTGCCCACTTCGTTCTTACGTAGGACTCGGGGTGACACACGCCGCATATGTTCGTCCCCGCGAACTTTTCGTCGATAACAACGAGCTCACCCTTTATAAAATCCTTCTGCTCTTCAGCCGTCAGGCGAACGAGATCGCCGTTCCCGCTCAGAGTGAGCATCAGAATTCCTCCAGGTTTCAGTACACGGTGAAGCTCGTCCAGCCACGGCCTTTGCAGATTCTCTGGCAGATGAGTGAAAACCGAAGCGGCGTAGCAAAGATCGAATGATCGGTCGGCGTAATGGAGCGGTGGCGTCAGATCATTGGTCGCGAACCAAACAAACCCGATATTGGCCTTTGCCCACTCAATTCCCGCGGGATTGTAATCCGATCCAAAGAAGGCCGGCCCTTCAACATCGTTCCATTGGCGGAGTACACGCCCGCAACCACAGCCGAGCTCGAAAATGGTGTCGAACGTTTCGATCGGCCGACCGATCAATGCGAGCGCAGACCTGAACGCATTTCGCCATTTTTCCACCCGACTCCAGGAACCTGTTGACGTCTCGCGTTCACGTCGCGCTGAAGATGAGATCACTCGGCGGAATTCGCGTCCGATTGTGATAGGCCTTCCTAAGTCGCCGGTTCCGAAGAAAGAGCTGCGGAGTCCACTCGCGCATTGTTCTCCACGCAACAAATGCGACCGGTAGAAGGCCGAGCTGCGTGATGCGACGTCGCAGTTGTGTTGCGCGCTGGGTTTTGGGGATCGTCAAGATGTTACCAATGAAATACGCGCCATCCCGTTGGCAACGATGAACCCGAGATTAACGAACAGTGCGATGCGGTCGGTCACATGTAATGGTATTGGGTTGATGCTTAAATTATGCTTTCTTCATGGATGAAAAGCCTGAAGGAACAGTCGGGGAGCCACTGCAGAAACACACGGCGGCCGATGGGCGACTGCTTCTCGACCGCCTTTCGCAGCAGACTGGGCCTGTACAGTCGCTGATGAACACGCTGCGCGATGAACCTTTTCCGACAGATATTGCCGAGCAGCAGGACGGGCACCTGGCAGAAGCATATACCGATACCCACGTTCTCACGCGTCGCCGTCGCGGCGAGCCTGAGCCCTGAGCCTTTAAGGTCAACATCCTGGGTAAAGAAGCCTTTAGCTCGAGCTTAGTCAGCTCGGGCTTTGAGCTAAGCCGTGAGCCAGGAAGTCTTCACACGGTTAGAGCTTTTTCTGCAGGCCGATTAGCATCTTGCGCACCTCAACGACCCGTCCGGCGAGCATGGTAGCCCTCTTCTTGGGAAGCACTCCGATGTCCATCGCCGCGATCAGGTGATACTCGAGCTCCGAAGCTGACGCTGAAGCATACCCAAGGAAACGACTGAACTCTCGGTCTGTTCGTTGCGCGCGACCTTCAACAATGTTTGATGGAATTGACATTGCCGCCCTGACGATCTGGCTCTTCAGTCCGAGGTACGCCGCGCCGCGTATCTCCCCTGCGAGACCATGGGAGTCAAGCATCACTTGATGCGCTTTCTTCCACACTTCCAACTTCCGGAAATCGGACACTAAGGATTTCTGCGGTAGATCGAAGCGGAAGCATTAGGACATGATGATCCTCGCGCCCGGAACGTCGCCATCATCTGCTTGCGACTATCACCCCAAGTGCGCAGCTCGAGCTTAGCTCACAGCCCGAGCTCACTGAGCTCCCGCTATCGGCTTCTTCACCAAGGATGTTGATCTTAAAAGCGCAGAGCTCATAGCTCCGGCTATCAGCTCACGGCCTTCCCCTCCCAATCGGGCCCCGAGAGTGCGATTTTGCGGCTTCCCCTTTTCGCAAAACAGCCGTGGCATCCACCCAACAGCCGACAACAAAACTGCACGATCCGACCCAGCTGGCAGTCTCCAGAATCAGAGCCTTGAGAGGCCCCAACTACTGGCGTCTCGCACCGGTCATCGCCTGTGACGTTCGCCTCGGCACCCTCGAAAAGGTCACCTCCGCCGATATCCAGGGCTTCACTGAAAAACTGACGACTGCGATCCCGAGCCTCATCACTCACAAGTGCACGCGAGGAAAAAGAGGCGGCTTCATCGAAAGACTGAAAGAAGGAACCCATTTCCCGCACATCCTCGAGCACCTCGCTCTCGAGCTCCAGTCACTCATCGGCAATGAGGTCGCCTTCGGGCGTGTCGTCCCGTCCGGAGACGAAGGCGTATGGTGGTGCATCGTGGAGTACCAGGAAGAACAAGTCGGTCTCCGCGCAATGAAAGACGCCGTCCGCATCGCGCGCGCGTGCATCTCGGGCGAAGACTTCGACATGAAAGAGATCACCGATGATCTCCTCTCACTTTTTGAGTCATCACGCCTCGGCCCATCGACCAACGCGATCGTCGAAGAAGCTCGCCGACGCGGAATCCCTGTCCGCCGGCTCAACAACTACTCGCTCGTCCAGCTCGGCCTCGGCCGCAATCTCCACCGCATTCAGGCGACACTCACCGACAAGACTAGCGCAATCGGCGTCGAGATCGCACAGGACAAGGACGATACCAAGCGCGTACTCGAGAACATCGGACTCCCGGTTCCAAAAGGCGACGTGGCACGGACGATTGAAGGCGCACTCGAAATCGCAACCGATATCGGCTATCCAGTGATCCTCAAGCCACTCGCCGCGAACCACGGACGCGGAATTTCAGGGCGGATCGGCGACGCTGACCAGCTCCGCTCCGCATGGGAGTACTCGTCTTCATATGGTAGTCGCATCGTGGTCGAACAGTTCGCTGAGGGTCACGACCACCGCGTGCTCGTCGTCAACGGAAAGGTCGTTGCTGCGGCCGAGCGCGTGCCAGCGCATGTCGTTGGGGATGGAAAGAAGACCGTTCGTCAACTGATCGCGGCCGGCAACAAGGATTCACGCCGAGGCGTTGGACATACAAAGAGCCTGACGCGACTTCCGATGGACAAGGGCACTGAAGATCATCTGGCGATTTCCAGTCGCGCTCTCGATACGATTCCCGCCGAAGGGGAGTTTATCGCGCTCCGCCCAACGGCTAATCTCTCGACTGGCGGGACGTCGATCGACCGCACCGACGAGATGCATCCCGATAACATCACTGCCTGTGAAATGGCGGCGGGTGTCATTGGGCTCGATATCGCCGGCATCGACGTGCTCACGCCAGACATCTCGATTCCATTCCGGGAAAACAACAGCGTCATTATCGAAGTGAACGCTGGTCCGGGCATCCGCATGCACACGCATCCGGCTGAAGGTCAGCCGAGGAACGTGGGGGCGCCAATCATCGACATGCTGTTTCCGCCGGGGATGCCGTCGACGATCCCCGTCATTGCGGTGACCGGTACTAATGGCAAAACGACGACGACCCGCTTGATTGCCCATCTTTTCCGCGTCTCCGAAAACGTCGTCGGATTTACGACGACTGATGGCACGTACCTGGGCAACCGCATGGTCATCGAAGGAGACATGACCGGGCCCTTCTCGGCGAATATCATTCTGTCGAATCCGACTGTCGATATCGCTGTTCTGGAGACTGCACGCGGGGGAATTCTTCGGGCGGGGCTCGGGTTCGACGAGGCTGATGTTGGTGTAGTTCTCAACGTCACGGCGGATCACCTCGGACTGCGCGGCATCAATACTGTCGAGCAGCTCGCGGACGTGAAGAGTGTCATCGCGGCGGTAGTGAAGCGCGAAGGCCACGCGATCCTGAACGCCGATGACCCACTCGTCTACGCGATGCGCGACAAGACACCTGGTGATGTCGTTCTCTTCTCGACCAAACCCGAAGGCGAGAGTCCAGAATTCGATCTCCATCTCTCACGTAATGGTATCGGCGCGCGAATCGAGAAAGAGACTTTCGTCATTAGACGCGGTAAGCTGAGGATCCCGATCGCATCACTGCACGATGTACCGCTGATGATGGGTGGGGCGGCGAAATTTCAGCGAGAAAACATCCTCGCCGCAATTCTCGCCGCGTATGTACAGGGAATGCGCTACGATGATATTCGCGCTGGATTGCTGTCGTTCTTCCCGTCCCCATCGCTTACGCCTGGCCGCTTGAACCTCATGCGGTTCGGTAACGGTCGCGTGCTGGTTGATTACGCGCACAACGCCGCGGCGATCGCGGGCCTGATGGAATTCGTTCAGGGCCTCGACGCGAACCGGCGTATCGGCATTATTACCGCGCCAGGTGATCGTCGAGATGAGGATCTTCGGACCGCGGGGCGCCTCGCTGCGTCGCTCGATCGCGTAATCGTTCGAGAGGATAAATATCGTCGCGGCCGCGCCATCGGTGACACCGCGCGACTGATCGTCGAAGGACTGCATGACGGCGGGATGACGGATGATCGCATCGAAGTGGTCTACGACGAAAAGGAAGCTCTCGCGAAAGCGTTGTCCGAGATGCAGGACAATGACCTCGTCTTCGTTCTCGCGGATGAGGTTCCAGAGGTACTCGAGCAGATCCGACAGTTGTCTGCCGAGCAATCGCACTAGATGACGTCACAGCCACGCCCGGATCCAGCGGTCGAAATCCGGATGACGACACTTCACGCAACACGTGGCGCGAACTTCTGGTCGACTCGTCCGGTGATGCGGATGGATCTGGTCGTCGGTGCCTACGAGGACATCTCATCGGCCGATGTGCCCGGGTTCACCGAAGCTCTTGTGTCGGCAATGCCTGGGCTCGAGGAGCATCGCTGCAGTATCGGAGAGCGCGGAGGATTTATCATCCGCCTTCGCGATGGCACATATGCTCCTCACATTGTCGAGCACATAGCGCTCGAATTGCAGACGATGATCGGTCACGACGTTGGATACGGCCGCACGCGCGGCGGTGACAACGACTTCGAGTACACTCTTGTTTTCGAGCACTTGCACGAAGGCGTCGGGCTTCGTGCTGCGGCTCTTGCTCTTGAAACGGTTCAGCAGGCATTTGCGGGAAATCTCCACGGAGTCGACCACGCAGTGGCGGAGCTATCTGCGCTCGCATCCACTCCGGATGTTCCGAAGATGCAACAGCAGGTTCTGTGCGGCATCACTGGCGGCTCGGATCGTGCCGCTACCCGCGAAGAAATCGTTCGCCGGGGATTCGGCAGTAACGAGCTGATCGTGGACGTGTCACCCGTATTTTTGCTCCAGGCAGGGCTTCCTTACGCGCGCTCCGACATCGCTATCGTGACGGATACGAATCTGACGGATGTCCCTGAGCGCTATCGGGAGGAGGAACGTGCGCAGCGCCTGATGGCGACCGTTGCAGATGCCGTCGATCGGGGCGGGATCGTCATCGTGCCCGCGAAAGAATGGGAAGTGCAGGACAAGGTGCGCGAAGCGGGGTGCAGAGTAGCGATATTTGCAATCGATTCGGACGTCACCCGACGTGACAGAAAAGTGGCTCGTGCGGTGGCAATGGTGACTGACGGTCGCATTGTTGTCGAGGCTCGCGGCAAGCGCGAAGACCTCGGACCCGTTCGCGACGATGGTCCAATCGGTGCGCAGGTTGCAGGGGCACTCGCCGCATACACACTCAACGAGCTTCAGCCGCCCCACGCGGCAACAGCGTCGATTCAGGCACAGGTTTCACAATAACGCCGCGTACACCGAGCACCAATCCAATTCCGATTCGCGCCTCGTTCGATTCGAGCGAGACTGAGTCGATGCCGCCGATTATCCGTGCTGGCTCACTCGTACTGATCGGTGGCGCATGCACGGCCAGCGGCGATGCGCTGGGCGCATTCGTCAAGCTCGCGGGTGCCGGCGAAGGCGGGCCGATCGCCTGCATAACTTCTGCGTCTCAGGATGTGCGCGGAAGTGCGAAGCACTGGGAAGCGGATTTTACGACTGCGCAGGCAGGTGACGTCGTTTTTCCGATTATCGAAACGCGCGAAGATGCGATGAACCGAAGCATCGCGAAAACAGTTGCGAAGGCACGCGGCATCTTTCTGGGCGGCGGCAACCAGATAAAGCTGATCACGATGTTGAGCGGCACGCCCGTTGGCGACGCGATCTGGGATAACTATGTGAGCGGTGGGGTAGTTTGCGGGACGAGCGCAGGCGCGGCCGCGCTTACCGAGATGACTTTGGCAGGAAATGAAACTGACGAAGAAGGAAATCTCGTCGCGCAGTACATTGGCCCCGGACTGGGTCTGCTTGCGTTCAAGACTATTATCGACACGCATTTTTCACAGCGCCGCCGTCTTTACCGGCTGTTCGTTGCGATCTCCGAATACCCTGAAATAATGGGGCTTGGTATCGACGAGGATACGGCGATGGTCGTACGCGGTGAAGTTGGGAAGGTCGTTGGCAAGGGTGGTGTGACTTTCGTCGATGGCCGCACGGTGAAATTCGACAACGCGGAAGAAGTCACCAAAGGCCGCCAGCTTACGCTGAGTGCACTGAGAGTTGGAATTGTCGGGACTGGCTACACTTTCAACATTCGTCTTCGCGAGCTCGACGCAGTTCTCGAGAAATCCGCGATGCCCCAGCCGCCCGGAATCGTCGCGAAGTAGGCTACGCGTACATGTCGTTGAGGTCTGCGGCTGCGAGATCCTGGAGGAACGATGCTATACGATCCGTTACTGCCTCAAAATGCGCGGCGCCTTTCTCTCGCGATGCCGCTGACGGATTTCCCGAACCCGTATCTTCAGTTACTTCAGTCCAGCTTCGTGGTGCCCACGCGAGTCCGTCGCGAAGTCCGGCAACTTTGAACTTTTTCGCTACACCTTCGCCGGCTTCGGATATCGGCAATACGAGTTCCGGAGCGAGATCCATCATCACACTGGTTTCGAGCTCGCCGGCGTGGTCGCCCGGCTCATCGTAAAAGTCCGTGACGTCGACGCAATTCCACCAATTGATTGTGACGATGAACACACCGCAGGTCGCCTGGAGCTCGCGGATCATCTGACGAAAATCATTTCCGCCGTGGCTGTTGATGAGTACGAGCTTGTCGATTCCCTGCTCTTCGAGTGAGCGCGCGATGTCGCTGAGCACGAGTGCCTGTGTGCTCGGGTTGAGGTTGATGCAGAGTGGGATATCGAGCTGGCCGGTGTTTACGCCGTAGGGGATTCCCGGAAGAACGACGACTTTGGCTCCTGCGTCCCAGGCTTTCCGGGCCGCCTCACGAGCCACCCTTGCGGACTGATAATTGTCAGTCCCGTAAGGAAGGTGGTAGTTGTGCGCCTCCGTGGCGCCCCAGGGGAGGACAGCGACCGAATAGTCTGTTTCCCTTACACTTTTCCATGTCGTTTCTTCCAGTACAAATGGCTTTCCGGGCACGTTACAACTCCGGGTTTTGTAATCGAGACTTCTGGCAATGAAAGTGCATTGGAAACGTTGACCACTCTAGACCGTATGGTCTCATAGGCCGTTTTACTGGCCAATTCAGCTGCTTCCACTCTTTCGGGGAGATTCAATGAGTATACTCACCTGGCTCATCGTTGGCCTCATCGCTGGCGTACTGGCGTCGCTGGTAATGGGCGGCACCGGTTATGGAATTGTCGGTGACATCATCATCGGCATCATCGGCGCATTTATCGGCGGATGGCTGTTCAGCATGCTTGGCGTAGCGGTTCCGCTGGGCGGGATTGCGGGGACGATTCTTGTTGCATTCATCGGCGCGATTGTATTGCTGTTCATCATCCGGCTGGTGAAACGCGGAACAACCCGAGCCTGAAGAAAAAACGATGGAGTGAGTGCTCCATTTTACGAAACTGCCGTCCAGTCATCTGGGCGGCTTTTTCTTTCTGCACCTTTGACATTCGTGTTGCGTTTCGTGTCCGCCACTCTATCAACTACCATTTAACTACGATGCACAGATGAAAGTGATGACCGCTAAGATAGTCTCAAACTTGCGAGGAGATCGCCGACCGCTGATTTCTCGATTTGGAGTTAAACAACAAATACAAAGGCCGTAAGTGCGAGCGACCTCTCCCAGGAGAGAGTCGGTGCCGGGCCGTCATCATTGTCATCTGTGCATCGTAGTTAAACGGTAGTTATGAAATAGCCCACGAAATACCTTAGCTCGGACGAAATGGTGCCGGTATCGTCCTTAGACTAGAAGCGCGCTTCAACATAAAGATTCGCCCGAACCTTCTTCTCCGGGTAAA
>JANYKY010000115.1 GCA_025357975.1 Gemmatimonadaceae bacterium | reverse complement strand
GGAAAAAATTTTGCCAGCGGTGGATTTGTCCATGTCACGGGTGAATATGCCAATCGAGGCGCAACAAACCGGTCGCTGCTCGACCGACGGGCGAACCCTTATCTACCGGCAAGTGACCCTCGGAACCAGAACCCCGATCTCAACGCCGCCCGCAACTACAGGCAGGGTGATGCTCGGATCAACGATGTCGGGTTCGTTGTCAATACGGAGCTCCCAACGTTCGCGAACGGTGCGCAAGTCTACGCCTTTGGAGGCGCAGGCCACCGAAAGGGGCAGGGGGCCGGAAACTGGAGACAACCGAAGAACTCCAATAATGTGCGGTCTATTTATCCCGACGGTTTTCTTCCGTACATCAACAGCACGATAAACGATTACTCGGGTACGCTCGGTCTTCGGGGCGAGCTATCAAGATGGAAATACGACGCCAGCGGTCTATACGGCCATAATGCATTCGATTTCGACATCACCAATACAGTTAACCCGACGCTTGGGGCGGCGAGCCCCACCGAGTTCTACGCAGGGCAGCTGAAACTCGGCCAGGCTGTCGGCAATCTGGACCTCGTCCGGGCTTTTCCTCTCGGGGCGTTTACAAGCCCGGTGAACGTTGCGATCGGTCTGGAAGGACGTCGTGAGACCTATGGGATCGGGGCAGGCGAGCCCGATTCGTATCGCGATGGCGGGGTGAAGGTCTTGGACGACAACGCTACTACGGCAAAAGGAACGACCACCGTTCCCGGCTCTCAAGTATTCTCCGGGTTTCGTCCCTCGGACGCGGGTGACCATAGCCGCACCAATATTGGTGGTTACATCGATCTGGAAGCCAACCTCCTCAAGAACTTTCTGGTTGGAGTCGCCGGCAGAACGGAACACTATAGCGACTTTGGGTCAACTACCAACGGCAAGGCTTCCGCGCGTTTTGAGTTCTATCCCGGCTATGCTATCCGCGGGGCTGTAAGCAGCGGATTTCGGGCTCCCTCTCTGGGTCAGGAATATTATTCGGCAACCGCCACCAATCTTCTCAATAACGTGTTGATCGAGAACCGCACGTTCCCGGTTGGAAGCGAGGTCGCGATAGCTTTGGGCGCCCAGCCACTAAAGCCTGAGAAATCGGTAAACGCCAGCGTTGGCCTGGCGTTGGCTCCCCTGTCTAACCTGTCGCTCACGGCGGACTACTATCACATCACGATCGATGATCGCATCGTCCTGTCGGGCAATTTCCAAAACCTTGGAGCATTCCTGACCGCGAAAGGATTCTCTGGAATAACGGCCGCACGCTTCTTCACCAATGCGATCGATACGCGCACCGCTGGCGTGGACATAGTAGCGAGGTATGCGCTTGACCTCGGAAGCTATGGGGTGAGTCGGTTTACGGGTGGGTACAATCATACCAAAACGAAAGTGACGAGGATCGCGCCGACTCCTGCGGCGCTGTCGACCCAGCAAGCCGTTTTATTCGACCGTGTCGAGCAGGGAAGGATTGAAGTGGGCCAGCCGCACGAAAACATTGGCCTTACACTGGATCACACTGTCAGCCGGTTTGACGCATCGATTCACGCAAGCCGCTTTGGAGAAGTCCAATTTCGGCAATCAATCAGCGATCCAAAGCTGGACGAGACACTTGGTGCGAAATGGATCACCGACGTGAATGCTTCTTACCGCCTGCTCCAGCAGGTACGATTCACGGTTGGCGCGAACAACCTGTTCGACGTCTACCCTGACAGACAGATCAAAGTTGGGGGCGCCAACAACAGCGGCATCTTCCCCTATAACGGAATTTCCCCTTTCGGTTTCAATGGGCGGTTCGTGTACGTAAAAGCCCGATACGAAATGTAGGACTCAACGACATATGCCGGCTTGGAAGTCACATGTCAGTGCCGTGACTTCCAAGCTTCAGCCCATGTGCAGTGTCCCCGAACTGACAAGCACGCTGGCTCCTCCAACTCGTACCGCGGTTACTTCTCCGCCGGCGAGATCAGTCTCGACCAACAGCTTGCTCGGGCGCCCCATCTCGATTCCCTGATGAAGCGTGTACCGAACAGTCCCGTCGCGGACAGAAGATCTTGCGGCGAGATATCCGGCGAATGCTGCGGCCGCGCTGCCCGTTGCAGGATCCTCCGGAACTCCAAGAAGTGGTGCCAGCATGCGTACCTGAAGCACCGCGTCCCCGCTCGCGACCCCGTTGCGGGCAGCCGACTCTTCGCGCTCGCAAAACATGTAGATGTCCGGCGACCACGATCCCTTCAGCGCTTTTTCCCACAGGTCGAGGCTCGCGCGCGCTCTTCCCAGCGCATCGAGGTCGCGGATTGGCACAATCACGAACGGAAGCCCCACGGAGAACCCTTCTATTGAGTAGGGGCCTTCTGTGTATAGATCCTCCGGCGCGAGCGAGAGAATGCTCGCGATGGTCGCGACATCGTATGTCTCCGGCCCGCGCTCCGGCATCCTCGCCGCGCTCAGCTGCGTGAAGGTTGGTCTGCCGTCCTTCAAGCGAATGGCAACATTCACCGGCCCAACGCCTTCTTCGAAAACAATGGCTGTCTCGTCTCCGGCCAGCGGTATGTGCCCGGTAAGCGCGAGGACGAAGGCAGTTCCTACTGTCGGATGGCCGGCGAAAGGCAGTTCAGATCCAGGTGTAAAGATCCGAAGGCGTCGAGTGTTGGAGGGATCTTCGGGAGGAAAGACAAACACCGTTTCCGAGAAATTGAACTCCCGTGTGATCGAATGCATCTGCTCGACAGTCAACCCGCGGGCATCGGGTAGGACCGCCAGCTGATTGCCCCCAAATTGGGTGTCGGTGAAAACGTCAACAGTGTAGAACTGGTAGCTCATCGCTTCAGTGGGAGGGCGGTTCCGGATTTTCATGGAGCGCACCGAGGAATGCGTCGGCCTCCATCTCGACGAGCATCTCCGGAGCGATCAAGGCGCTCACTTCCACCATCGATGTTGCCGGCCGAATCGACCCAAAGGCTTCGCCGTGAGCGCGCCCGACCATTTCCCATTGGGCGATGTCGGTTACGTAG
>JANYKY010000111.1 GCA_025357975.1 Gemmatimonadaceae bacterium | reverse complement strand
CAGTTGATCCGCGAGGGCGAAGATGCCCCGGCTCCTCATCAATTCGCTGGTAGAGCCGTTAAGCAGGCAAGGTTCGGGAAGCCCGTGCACGACGGGTTGCAAGTGCGGATGAGAGCGATCGAAGTCCACCCTCAGAAAGAACCTCGGCGTGGCCGCCGGAAAATCCGGCGGAAAACCGCGAGGCGTAAGAACGCGTGGCTTCCGTAGTCGCCCGCCCGGAAACAAGGGAGGGGAGGTAGTCAAGGTCGTGCATGTGTGCGACACGCTAGGGAACCAAAGGCGTCCACGCAAGTCCGCCTCCCGGTTATGAGCGTACAGTAGATTTGGCTACGCTGTGAGTTTGGTTGGCACGACCCCGCCAGACGAATAGATTGCGAACGATCCTTCACTGTACGTGTCAAATCGCCGTCGCACAAAAATGGAGCTGTTTTAATGCCCGATTTCGGAAGCTGGGCGTCTGAGTGGTGGAAGCCAGTTCTCTTCATCGTAATTGCCGGTCATATAACGAATGTCTGTGTAACGCTCTTCCTGCACCGCGCGCAAACGCATCGCAGCGTTCGGCTTCATTTTCTGGCTGAGCTGCCAATGAGGCTGTGGCTTTGGCTCTCGACGGCAATCGTCACGAAGGAATGGGTTGCATGCCACAGGAAACATCACGCATTCGCTGACAGGGAAGGGGATCCGCATAGCCCGCTGATGGAAGGGCTGCGCGAGATAGTGCTGAAAGGTGCGTTCTACTATAGAAAGGCCGTGAGACAACCGGGGGTTCTCGAGAAATACGGCAAGGGTACTCCCAATGACTGGCTCGAACGCCACATCCTCGCCCGTCGCAACACACTCGGCATATTCCTCATGCTTGGCGTGGATATCTATCTCTTTGGATTCTTTGTTGGGCCGCTCGTCTGGGGCGCGCAGATGATCTGGATTCCATTCTGGGCTGCTGGAATCATCAACGGGGTTGGTCATGCGGTGGGGTACCGCAACTTCAGCGTGAAGGACGAAAGCCGTAACATCACGCCTATCGCCATCTGGCTTGGCGGCGAAGAGCTTCACAACAACCATCACGCCGATCCACATTCTGCGAAATTCAAGGCGAAGTGGTACGAGTTCGACATCGGGTGGATGTACCTCAGGCTTCTCTCGTTCTTCGGTCTCGCGAAGATAGAGTACGCGAGGTCATAGGGTGGCGGATGTAACCTGCGCTCGATGTGGGCAGACCCGGGAAGGCTTCGAGCGGCAACCGTTTCCCGGCCCAATAGGTGCGCGGGTGGTCCATGAGATATGTCGGCAATGCTGGGCTGACTGGGGCAAGCAGCAGACAATGCTGATCAACCACTATGGTCTCGACGTGATGGATCCCCAGGCCCGGTCGTTTCTGATGCGCAATATGTCCGCTTTTCTGTTCAAGACGGGGTCCGAGTCGGACATCGATATAACCAGGCAAGGGACGATTTCGCATTGAGCTATCCCAGACTCTCTGTATTTGCGGCAGGAGTCGCACTCGCCTTGGGTGCCTGCTCGTCGGCTACTGCAAGAAAGGCCGAGTCGGTGCCGGTTCCGGTGCGCGACAGGTGGGTTGATTCGGTGATGGCAACGTTGACTCTTCGTGAGAAAGCTGCCCAGATTGTCTGGCCCAACCTGTACGGCGATTACACGCCTGGCGATTCTCCGCAATGGCGAAGGTTAAGCGCCTATATCAAGGTTGAGAAGGTTGGCGGATTTCTGATGTCGGTCGGGTCCCCGATCGAGATAGCGGCCAAACTGAACGCAATGCAGGCGATGAGCACTGTTCCCCTGCTAGTTGGGGCGGACCTCGAGGCGGGCGCAGGATACCGGGTTCGAGGCGGATATTTCATCCCGAATGGCATCGATCTGGGCAGTTCGACGATTTTTCCGCCGCAGATGGCTCTTGGGGCTACCGGTGACACGGCGCTCGCTTTCCAGATGGGCCGGATAACGGCTTTGGAGGGACGGGCGCTGGGGATCCACATAGCGTTTGCTCCGGTTCTCGACGTGAATAACAATCCGGCGAATCCCGTGATCAACACGCGTTCGTACGGCGAAGATCCAGCGATGGTTGCGCGGCTTGGGTCGGCTTTTATCAGGGGTGTGCAGGCGAACGGAATGCTCGCGACTGGCAAGCATTTTCCCGGACATGGCGATACCGATACGAACTCGCACCTCGATATCCCTGTCGTAACGGTGAGCAGAAGCAGGCTCGATAGTGTCGAGTTGGTACCATTTCGGGCCGCTATTGGAAGTGATGTTTCGGGGATTATGTCTTTTCATGGTGACATGCCCGCGCTCGATTCTTCTGGTGTTCCGGGCACACTCTCGCACAAGGTGATGACCGATCTGCTTCGAACCGACCTGCATTTCAGCGGGATGATCATCTCCGATGCGATGGATATGGCGGGAGTGCTGAAGCAGTTTGGCGCCGATGAAGCGGTAAAGCGTGCAGTGGCCGCCGGAATCGACGTATTGATTCAGCCAGTTGATGTCAGCCATACCATCGATGCGGTCGTCGCCGGGATCAAGGAAGGCCGTTACACAGAAGCGAGGCTGGACGGGTCCGTGCGACGCGTGCTGCAACTCAAGAGAAATCTCGATCTCCCGCACAAAAAACTCGTTAGCCTCGATGCGCTGCGATCGACAGTTGGTGACAGCAGTCATTTGGCGGTAGCTCGTGAGATCGCTGAAAAGTCAATCACCCTGGTGAAGGATTCGCTCGACGAAATTCCCTTGAGGGTTTCGAAAAAACCGCGAGTTCTCTCTATAACAATTGCACGCCGAGCGGATCTCTCGGCCGGTGCTGCATTCAATGCGGAGATGCGCACAGCGTTGTCGTCCCTGCATACAGAATTTATCTCGACTGATGATCCCGCTCCGGATTATGCCCGTTTGGAGCGGTTGGCCGATTCTGCGGATGTCACGGTTGTCGGAGTGTACGCAACGCAGACAATCGATGCGACAGCGTCGACGAAAACTTCGCAGGTATTTTCCGGATTTTTTCAGCGCCTGACGACCAGCGGTAAACGTCCGGTCGTCGTCTCTTTCAGCGACCCTTATCTGCTCAGGCAGATTCCGTGGGTACCGTCGTATGTCGTGGCGTGGGGCGGGTTTCCGCCATCGCAGCTGGCTGCTGCCAGAGCCATTCTGGGGCGCATTCCGATGGCCGGCAAACTTCCTATTTCGATTCCCGTCAACGGGCGGACGATCACACGCGGCTCGGGAATCATGCGTCCGGCTGTCTCCAGATAATTATCTTCGCGGTTGACGCGCGCTCTGGAAGCGCGTATATAATCCATCCCGCCGATCGCTACTAATTAGCGACTTGCTACCAAAACAAAATACCAGTCTTGACATTAGTTACGATTGGTGACTAATTCGGCTTACATGCCCGAACGACGCACGCGCAAGCCGCCATACACGATCGACGTCGTTCTGCTGACTCCCGTCCGCGGGCAGCTGGCAGTCCTGTTGTGCCGGGTGCCCGAAGGCCGAGACAAATGGACGTTGCCGTGGGAGGGCCCGCGAACCGGCGAAGCCCTCGATGCTGCGGCGGGGCGAATCACCAAAAGCGTGCTGGGCGAAGACGCAGTCTGGCGTGAGCAGATCGGTGCGTTCGGCGATGGTAAGCGCCATCCTTCGGACACCGAAATTTCGGTTGGTTTTGTGGGGCTCGTCCCGATGGGGACGCCATCGCCTGTCGGTGGGGTCTATGCCTGGTTCCCCATCGCCGATATCCCTCAGCTCGCTCCGAGGCAGCGACAACTCCTCGATTCGGCAATTTCGATGGTCAGGACCCGAATGGATCAGTCGCCAGTCGCGTTCCGGCTCCTGCCGCAAATGTTTACGCTCACAGAGCTCCAGCAGATGTACGAATTCCTCCTGGCAAGACGGTTGCACAAAGCCAGTTTCAGAAGAGCACTCCACGGCGCATGGCTGGTCGAGCCAACCGATGAATGGAGAAGCGAGGGCCGCGGACGCCCTGCCCAACTCTATCGATACGCGCCGCGGAAACGCAGACCCGCCCAGCGGGGTATCAGACTCGACTTTATGTCGTAACGGACTTTGTTACGTAAAAGGATTGTATGGGAGACCAAAGGATACTGGCACATATTGCATTTCTAGCGTATTAGTTGCAATGTGTACCTAAGGTATAAATCGACTAGCCACGAGAGAGAATGCTCGCATACCTGGACAGCCTCTGCGCTGCACTTTTGGCGAGAAACACCGTAGAGATACGACGCCTGCTCGCCCATCCGATGGCGCAGGATCTTCCCCGCCGGGTCCGGGAAGAAGCTGTGGCTATTTCGCGAGCGGGACGGCGCAGCTTCATGGCCCCCGTCAACGCGCTGCACCTGTACTACAAGCTCACGCACATGGTGGACGAATCGAACGATCCCACCTACGACAGCTCTGCTCGCCCCGAGCCCGAAAAGCAAACTGCCCAACTCGACCTTCCGCTCAGGAAAGTCGGCTCGCGCTAGTTTCTCCGCGCTCCTAGATGAGCGCGCGCAACGAGTTCTTTTTCTTCAGCTGCTGCGCCCATATGTCGCCCTTTTCCGCGAATCTCGCCGGCGCAGTCTCGATCGTGAACTCGCGTGGATCGAGGTCGTCGCCCAACTCCGTCCAGTCAAGCGGCGTTGAAACCATTGCATCTGGATTTGCCCGCGCAGAATACGCGGCGGCGACAGTCTTTCCGATGATGTTCTGCAGGTAGTCCACATACACTGTCGCACCACCACGTGCCTTAACGGAACGCTCGATCGTCGCTTCCTTCGGATGCTCCTGGCTCACACGCGTCGCGATAATCTGTGCAACAAGTGTCGCAGCTTCATTTGGAGTGTCAGCGGGGAGCGGCATGTAGATATGAAGACCCGTGGATCCCGACGTCTTCAATGCACCGTGCAGGCCGAGACTATCCATTACCTCGAGCGCCCATCGCGCTACGTCGCGCACTCTGCTGAACGGAGCGCGTGGACCAGGATCGAGATCGATGATGCTGTAATCAGCGTGATCGAGCGAGTGAAGTCGCGAATGCCACGGATCGACTGAAATACTCCCGAGCTGAACTGTGTACAGAAGAGTGGTGAGATCCCCGCCGATGATGCGAATGTTCGTCGACCCACCCTGTGTGTGTATTGTCTCGGTACGAATGGCCGCCGGCGGCTCTCCTGCATTCTGCTGAAAAAATGCAGGCGCTGTCACACCATTTGGAAATCGTTTCAGCACGAGAGGACGATCAGTCATCACCGGTAACACGAAGGGAGCAACTGTCGCGTAGTAGCGCATCAAATCGCCTTTCGTGAGTTTTTTCTTCGGGAAGAAAACTTTGCCGAGGTTGGTTACGTCGATTTCGTTTTCAGCGCCAACCCTTAATCGACCGCTACCAGAGCCGGTTTCGATTCCATTCAACTGCGCAACAATGTCCGACTCGGGAACAGCCTTCTGCTTTCTCCTGCTCGGCTTCGGTTCCTCACTCTCCGCCTCATCGACCGTGCGCTTGGCAAAAACCCGGCGTCGCGCTTTCGAGGTCGAAACCGGGGCTGCGCGTGGAGCGACTTTTGGCGCCGTCTTCTTCTCACCTTTCTTTTGCATGCTCGAGCCCTCTCGTCCGACTTCCGTCGCTTCCTTATCGTCGCGCGTCCCGAGGTAAATTGGCTGACGCAGATGCCCGCCCGCAGTCCACTCGCTGAACTTCACTTCGACGACGACCTCTGGAGTAACCCAATGCGCTGCCTCATTGGTCTTCGGCGTTTCTTCAAACGGTGATGTCTTTCGCTCGAGAGGCTTGAGCCGGCGCGACATTTCCACGAGGCCTTCACTCGTGAAGCCGCCGCCCGTATGACCGACGTAGATGAAACGGCCCTGATCGAAATATCCGAGCAAAAGTGCGCCGATGTGCCGGCGAGAATTTCGAGGCTCCGTGAACCCACCGACGACGAATTCCTGCCTGAATTCGATTTTGAGCTTGAGCCAGGAGCGTGAGCGCGTACCCGGCTCGTAGCGCGCATCAACTCTCTTCGCGATGATGCCCTCCCACCCTTCCTTGCGCGCAAGATCGAGCATCTTCGCCCCATCGCCCTCAATCGACTCGGTGATACGAATCACGCCTGATACGTTCTTGCTGAGCTCCTTCAGCAGGACCTTTCGTCGCTCTGACCATGGTTCGCCGAGGAGTACTTCGCGGGCCGAGAGAAGGATGTCGAAGACAATGAAGGCGGCCGGCGTGGAGGTTCGGTGCCGCTCGATCAAATGCGATTCTTTGACATGCATCCTGCTTTGCAGCTCCTGAAATCGTCCCGGTTCACCATCGAGAAGCGCGACGATCTCTCCGTCAACGACGAAATCCTTTTTCTTTTTCGCCGCGATCTCGCGCAACGCTTCGACGATTTCGGGGAACTGAGCCGACTTGTCCTTTCCGTTCCGTGTGACGAGAACCGCATCATCGTCGGTGACGAACGCGAGTACGCGAATCCCGTCGTATTTGGGCTCGAACGTCCACCCTTCGCCAGGAATTTCGGATCCGAGAGTCGCGTACATTGGCTCGAGCGAGCTCGTCAGCGCCTTGAGTGTAGCCGATCGTGTCTCCGCCTTCGCGACCGACGTCTTCGCCTGAGATTTTACTCTCACCTTCTTCGCATCAGCACGGTTGCTGTGCCAGACTTTGCTCTTGCTGCTGGCGATCTCGTCCATGGTGCGCCCGGTCGTGACAGAAGTCATGTTGTCAGCGGTCAGGTCGTCGGCAGAAGCGAAGTCATCCCTGTGCTTGATGAAAAGCCACTGAGGTTTGGACGATGAGCTCTCGTCTCGCGTCTTCATCCGCACGAGTGCCCATGAACCCTGCATCCTCTCGCCGAAGAACGTGATCTTGAGATCTCCCTTCGCATATGCGGCGCGGAGCTTTTCCTCAGCTTCGTCGGGATCGACTCCGTCTGCCGTGTAAGTACCGTTATCCCACAGCATGACCGTGCCACCGCCGTACTCACCCCTGGGAATTGTTCCTTCGAACGTGTTGTACTCGATCGGGTGATCTTCGACCTGCATCGCCAGCCGCTTTACAGATGGATCGACGCTCGGGCCCTTTGGTACGGCCCAGCTTTTCATTACTCCATCGAGCTCGAGTCGGAGATCGTAGTGAAGGTGGGAAGCCGCGTGCTTCTGGATTACAAAGCGAAGCTTGCTGGCTTTCGCGACGGCCTTGTCTCCGGACGGCTCAGCGGTCCGTGTGAAATCGCGCTTCCGCCGGTATTCGGCAAGGTTTGTCGTTGCATTGCTGGAGACTTTGGAGGGCACAGATGATGTTTCTCAGGCGGACTTGCGTTTGCTTTTCGGCGACAATTTGGCCGCGGTCCTTTTCGGGCGTGCGGTTTTCTTTCCGCTACCCTGGTCTAGGCTGGCGCGAAGACGCGACATGAGGTCGAGAACGCCCGAATCCTCCGTGTCTTCTTCTGGAGCTTCGAGCTTGATTGTTTTGCCTTTCATCTTGGCCTTGATGAGCTTCATTAAATTCGCGCGGTAGTCGTCAGTGTAACGGCTTGGATCGAAGGGCTGCGCAAGATTTTCAACGAGCTGCTCGGCCATCTTTAGTTCCTGCGGCCGTACGGCGGTCCGTGCGGGGAAGCTGTACTCATCGCTGTTCACCAGCTCGTTTGCGAAGCGCATGACTTCGAGCACGAGGGCGTTGCCGACCACCTTGATGCCGGCGAGATGCTGATGCTGCCTCATGATGATCTTGCCGATCCCGACAGATTTGGTGGACCGAATGGCTTCGCGAAGCAACGCATATGATTTCTCGGCCCCTTTTCCAGGCACGAGATAGTACGGAGTCTCGAAGTAGCGGAGGTCGATCTCTTCTTCTTTTACAAAGTCGAGAATGTCGATCGTCTTGGAGCCTTCGATTGCGGCAGCCTTGAAGTCTTCGTCGGTGACGATGACGAATTTTCCCTTCTCGTATTCGTAACCCTTTACGATGTCACTCCAGGGGATTGTCTCGCCTTCGGATTGGCTGACCCGCTCGTATTTGACGGGTGACATGTCCTCCTTGTGGAGGAGTCGAAAGCTTATGTGATCGGCGCGGACGGCGGTCCGCAGCTCGACTGGAATATTGACGAGGCCGAATGAGACAGAGCCTTTCCAGATCGCGGCCATTTGCTCTCCCAATTTGAGACCTTCTAGAAAAGCAAGCCACAGGCCACAAGACACCAGCCAAAAGCCCAAAAGCAGTCCGTGACTATTTCACGTTTTTCAGGCGAGAACTATCAAGTCGTAAGTTTGATTTTGCCTGGGCCGATTACGGCATGCGGCTTTTTGCTCGTGGCCCGTGGCTTTTGGTTGTGGCTTGTGGCTTGTGGCTTGTGGCCAAAAAGAACTCGGCATTCTGCCGGGTTCTTTTTCAGGCTTTCGTGACTTCTGCTGCCTGCGGGCCTTTCTGTCCCTGCACTACTTCGAACTCGACCTTGTCGCCCTCTGCGAGAGACTTGAAACCGGAGCCGGCGATAGCGCTGAAGTGGACGAAGACGTCGGGACCGCCCTCGCGGGAAATGAACCCGAATCCCTTAGCATCGTTGAACCACTTCACAGTGCCTGTAATGCGTGACATAACTCGTTCCCTTTCCCTTCACAGGGGTCTGACTGTAGCCACTGGTGCCGCTCTGGACGTGCATCAGTGTGCGCACCGGGTGTGAAATACCGCGCCATCCGTCCGGTACATGATGATCGCCGCAACGCGCGGACGGTTTACGTCAAATGTTTAGGGCAAGTTTTGTGCAATTACCCAAACCGGGCCAGTGGCGCCAAGCCGGTCTATTCAGGCAGCTCCGGCCGCACTCGCTATGTACCGGGCAGTCCGGCCACAGCTCTGACACCGCAGCGTGACGTGGGACATGGGAGCGGGAGGATATTGGCCTGGCTCGCGCTCGATGGGACCAGAACACGAGGGGCAACTAAGCGGTCCGCGTGATCGATCGCTATTGATGAGGTGAAGCACTTGAGCGGGATTATACGTGTTTGGACGCGGCTTACGCATCGGCCCTCCGACGGCCCGGACCACTCCGCCCTCACGGCGGCATGGATCAGGATTTCTGTTGGAGTCGCTGGACTACGTAAAAGCAACGGACAGCTCCGAAAGTCCCGGGGAGTTCTTCTGTTCGTCGCTCTTCTAGGCGGATGCGGGCCTCACGCCCATATCCCGTTGCGACCCATTGATTTGCCAGGTGCGTTGACGGCGTCCGATAGTGGCACGCTGCTGGCGCGTAGTCTGGCACCGGTGTTGTACATCCAGCGCGACGAAACGTTCCCGCTGTCCCGAGTGGCCGCCGTGGTCCACCCGACAAAGCGGATCATCGCCTATCACCTACTGTGGCGAGACGACGTCAACGGGTCATGGATTCCGTTTACGGTCCCGACTGACGAAGAAGTTGTATGGGTTGGCTACGACTCATCGAAGGCCCCGACCGACGTCTGGACATACTGGCACGGGACGATCCTTCATACTCCGTGGCCGAAAACTCAGGTGACAATCGACGTTCAGTGGGGAAAACACGGATCACTGCCCGGCGGGATTCGCGAAAGCAGTCTTCCGAAATCCAAAACGCTCAATTTCTTCTACGACGCCGCGACGACATTCTTCGTCCCCGACCAGCTGCTTGGCCGCATAACCAGAAAGGGTGAAGTCTTTTTTCCCCATGGTTACAAACGCTACAGGGACTTTTCGAAGGTCATGCCGCTGTCCGACAAGCTCGATGTCGTCACGATGAGCGAAACCCCCGACTCGGTGTTGCAGGCTTTTTTCGGAAAGTATTCGCACAAACCGAACTGGCCTCCTGACATCCAGTCGAGAAAATAAAACCGCCGCCACGATTTCCGTGGCAGCAGTCTTTGACTCGATACGCGATCGGTTATGTCGATCTAGTGATTGGTCGAAGCGGTGTTGACCTGCTGCTGGGCAACTGCCGCGAACAGATCGCGCTGCGTCTGACGATTCTTGATCAGCTCGATTGCACGGCGCAGCTGTGAATCATCACCAATGTCTCGGCGCTTTTCGGTCGAATCGCCAAAAGCAATGCGCGCAATGCTCGATCCGAGCAGACGGTCGATCTCCGTTCCACCCGCATCGAACTGGGCTCTGTCCACTTTAACGCCCTGGGTAACGAGACGATTGTAGAACTCATCGCGCCACGCTTTCGACACCGCAAACCCAGGCTGCACTTTGCCCTTTTGCTCGACCGCGAAATTGATCAGCGTCGTGCGGAAGACCTGCGCTTTCGGTGCAAGAGCTGTAAGAAGCTTCTGCTCGTTGGAGCTAAGCGTGTCTGGCTGAACGATCACGTCCGGCGTGATCGCGCCACCACCATACACGATTCTGCCCGCGTCAGACTTGAACTTCGGGCGCGACTTGCGAACCGAATCGGTTTCCATCGAGTCAGGCATAACTTCGACGAACGATCCGTCTGGAAGAAGCTTTCGCGCCTTCTGGATTGATCTGCCACTGGGTGTATACCATTTGGCAGTCGTCATCTTCAAGGCGTATCCACCATCGAGCGGATAAACGGTCTGCACCAGTCCCTTGCCGAATGACGTCGTACCCACGATTACCGCGCGATCGTGATCCTGCAGCGCGCCCGCAACAATCTCGGACGCCGAAGCCGTGCGCCCGTCGGTCAACACGATGAGCGGAATTGACGGAGCGAGCGGATTGCCGGTGGCATTCAGGACTTCCTGAAATCCTGCGCGCCCGCGAACGCTCGAGACTTGCAGGCCCTTGTTGAGAAAAAGATTGGCGACTGTTTCCGACTGATCGAGATATCCGCCTCCATTGCCACGAAGGTCGAAGATGAGACCCTTTGCGCCTTCAGACGTGAGTCGCTTGATCGCTGCATCGAGCTCTTCGGTCGCCGTCTCGTTGAACTGCTGAAGCGGCACATATCCAATCTTTCCATCGAGCATGATCGCGAATGGAACGGCCGGAATGCGAACATCGGCACGCGTGAACGTGACCGCAATTGGCTGAGCCACTCCTGTTCGAAGAAATTTTACGTTGACCTTGGTTCCCGGCGTTCCTTTGAGAACATCCGAAACCTGCTGCGTCGTCCAGCCACGCGTATTGGCGGTGTCGACCTGCACAATCCGGTCACCCTCGATCACTCCGGCGGCTTCAGCCGGCGTGTGAGGGAAAACACGCTGAACAGTGATGACCTTTTCTACTTCGCCGATCTCCATTCCCACACCGCCGTACTTGCCGCCGGTCTGCGCGTTGAAGCTCGACAGCTCCTTTGGCGACAGCAAAACCGAATAAGGATCGTTGAGCTCGTGAACGAGGCCTCGCGCTGCCTTCTCGTAAAGATTCGCGGCATCGACGCTATCGACAAAGCGACTCGAGACAATAGTAAGGACCTGGTCGAGCAGACGTGCGCCATCGGTGGCAGAACGTTCCTGTGCGACAAAACCGCCCGCGAGGAGCGGAACGGCGACGAGCCCAAGAAGAGCGAGTTTGCGGCGATTGAACATGCGTGACCTGCTTATGGGTGAGCTTACGCTGAAGGTACTAGATACGCCTCTCGACTGGGAGAGTTCCGGGGCGAGTCCCTATTGTATCGGTTTGTTGACACTTCCAGGTGGTCAAGTGTTGCGAACGGCAAGCACGTAGTCCACGAGCCAGTCGCGGTTGATCTGACGAAAGGATGCGCTGCGAAGCAATCCTGTTGCAACAAGCATCTCGTGTGCCGGTTGCAGAACACGCTGAAGATGCGACGGGTAGCGTTGAGCAAGCGGCAGCTGTTGAGCGAGCTGGTCGAGTTGAACGCGCCACGTTACGGTACCCAGCTCTCGGGCGACTTCCAGCAGCCGATAGAGGCGCCGAGCAACAGGATTCGTAAGCGATTGATACAGTACGGACGACAGGGTGACCATGCATCCGGCGGCGATATTGTCACGCAACATCGCGGAAATCGTAACGCGCGCGTCACCTGGCTCCGATGCCGTAAGAACCGGGAAGAGAGCGAATTGCTCCCTGTCGGCAAGCCGTCTCCGCTCGATTGCGACCGAGCTCAGAATCGAAAAACGATCTTCGATCGGGGCCCCATTTCGGGCGCTGACATATACCCCCGACGACTCTAGCATGGTTCTTTCCAGACGATTCAACGCCGACCGCAGCTGCTCGTAGGTGCGACCGTCAACCCGACGTCCAATTGACCGCAGAAACGAGTGCAGTGTGAAGGTTACCGTTCCATCGGCTGGAAGTCCCGCTTCTGAGTATCGATGCAGGATTTCAACGTAGACATCCTGATCGAAGGTCCCAGGCAGGCGGTCGCCTGGGGACGGAAGGACACGCCATCGCCCTCCGGATGCCGGAGAGTAAGTTATGGTCGACTCTTCGGCCGAATCGCTGAGCCGGAAGATTGGCAGCGCTTCGAGCGAGCGGTCGAGATAGATGGCTCGGTTCGCAGAACGTCTGCGGGCTGCGAGAGTCATGTGAAGTGAAACTGCGGTAACCTTTCAGGCGCTGCAAGGAGTGGCTCGATGAAGCACGGTGCGACATCATGTGTTCTTCACTTTAAAACAGAGCGGTGAATGCTGGGAATCCTGAAGTACGGCGCGCTGACAATCGTTCTCATTCTCGCCCTCGTGCTGATGCTGATAGGAATTCTATCAGTAACCAGAGGAGCGACCGTTCGTACGGTCATCACACCAGGAGACAAGGGCGGTCCCCCAGAAGTAAGTGACCCGCTGTTCCTGCAAACGATCGAGCTGTTTACCGGCACACATATCGAGGACGGCAACAAGATTGAGATAATGCTCAACGGTGAGGGCACGTATCCTCGCCTGTGGAAGGACATCGCGTCGGCCAAGCACACAGTCACAGTGCAGATGTATTACTCGCAGCCCGGTGCCGTTGCCGACACGATGGCGAAATATCTGGAGGAGCGAGCCCAAGCAGGAGTCAGAGTACTCGTCATGATGGACGCGTTTGGCTCGCAGCCACTGCCACCGGAGTGGGTCGACGGCCTCAAAAAATCGGGCGTCGAGTTCGAATGGCTGCGTCCTCTCAAATGGTATACGCTTCAGAAAGCTGCGCAGCGTTCACACGTTCGCGTCGTTGTGGTGGACGGCCGTGTTGGCTACACAGGTGGTTTTGGTCTGGCCGACTACTGGCTCGGCGACGGTCGTCACGATGGACAGTGGCGTGAAAGCAACGTGCGCTTCATGGGGCCGACAGTAGCAGCACTACAGGCAGCATTCGCGTCAGGCTGGGCTGAAACGAAAGGGGAGCTGCTCACCGGCGATTTATTCTTCCCGCCGGTTTCGTTCGAGGACAAAGGCACGGTCAAAGCCGGCCTGATGCACAGCCTTCCGACGATTGGAAGCACTCCCGCGGAGCGCCTCTACGCGCTCACGATCGCCGGAGCGCGCAAAACGCTCTACATCTCGAATTCGTATTTCGTCCCGAACGTCGATTTCTGCCAGCTTCTCATCAATGCCGCAAAGCGCGGAGTAGATGTTCGCGTTCTGACGGTCGGACCAGCCACAGATGTGAAGTCAACGTGGTATGCGGGGCGCGCACTCTACGAGAATCTGCTCGCGGGTGGTGTAAAGATCTACGAATACAAGCCAACGATGATGCACGCCAAGACAATCGTAGTAGATGAGCTCTGGTCAACGATGGGATCGATGAATTTCGACAACAGGTCGATCGCCTTCAACAATGAATCGCAAATTCTTGCGCTCGACCCTGATATCGGGAAGCAGATGGACGACATTTTCATGGAAGATCTCAAGTATTCGGACGAGATAAAGCTCGAGACTTTCAAAAAACGCCCGTGGACTGGAAAAGTTCTCGAATGGGGAGCTCAGCAGATGCGGCGCGTTCTCTAGCCGCAAACATGGATCGCCACAGAGGTCTTTCCGGCCGCATATGACGCCATGAACCGCCAATTCCATCCCATCGTCCGAAAATGGTTTGCGGAAACGCTTGGAAAACCAAGCCAGCCGCAGCGCATGGGATGGCCCGCAATCGCAAGCGGAAATCATGCGCTCATCCTCGCTCCTACTGGCACAGGAAAGACATTCGCAGCGTTTCTCTGGGAGCTGAACGCACTGATTGTCGAAGGGATGAAGGAGCCCCTCGCCAACGGCGTACATCTTCTCTACATCTCGCCGCTCAAGGCGCTGAACAACGACATCCAGAGAAACCTCGAGGGTCCACTAGCTGACCTGAAACGCAGATTCGAGGAGGAAGGAAAGGCGTTTCCAGAAATTCGCGTTGGCGTTAGAACCGGCGACACGCCCCCAGCTGCGCGTGCGCGAATGCTGAGAAAAGCACCGCACATCCTGATCACTACACCAGAGTCGCTGAACATCATGCTGACAAGCGTGCGCGGCCGCGGAATGTTCAGCACGACACGCGCTGTGATCGTCGATGAGATTCACGCAATTGCGGGCAGCAAGCGCGGTGCACACCTGGCACTTACCCTCGAACGACTGGAAGCGCTGACTTCACGGCCGCCCCAGCGAATTGGCCTGTCTGCTACGCAACGGCCGCTCGACGAAGTCGCCCGGTACCTTGGCGGATGCCAGGCTGGCCCAGCAGGCAATCCGACCTATCGCCAGGTAACCGTCGTCGACTGCGGCCTCGTAAAGAAAATGGAGATTACGGTCGAATCTCCCGTTCCTGACCTCGGCAATATCGGCGGAAGCGTCTGGCCAGCCGTTGTTCCTCTCGTACTCAATCACGTTCGCGCGTCGAAAACAACACTCATCTTCGTCAATAATCGCGCGCAGGCAGAGAAAATTGCCGGCAAGGTGAACGCACTCGCAGAAGAAGAAATTGCGCAGCCGTACCACGGCTCGCTGTCACGCGAGCGGCGCCATATGCTCGAGGAACGACTCAAGGCAGGCGAGCTGCGCGCGCTCGTGACGACGAGCTCGCTCGAGCTCGGTATCGATATCGGATCGGTGGATCTGGTCATCCAGCTTCAATCGCCCAAACGTGTCTCCGCTGGACTCCAGCGGATTGGTCGCGCCGGCCATACACTGGGCGTTGCAAGCAAGGGAATTCTCGTTCCCACTTTTCGAGATGATGCGGTGGAGATCGCCGCAATTGTCGCAGCGATGCGCGCTGGCGAAGTAGAGCCAACCCGAGTCGTGCAGAACGCACTCGATGTTCTTGCACAGGTAATAGTTGCCGCCGCTTCGATAGACGACTGGAAAGCAAGCGACCTGTTCGATCTCGCTCGTCGGTCGTATCCCTATCATCGCTTGAGCCGCGCTGCGTTCGATGAAGTGCTATCGATGCTGTCGGGGAAATACCCGTCCGATATTGCGAGCGAGCTCGAGGCGCGTGTCACCTGGGATCGAGTGACTGATCGCGTCACGGGGGACCGCGCCGCTCGAATGACTGCCGTGATATCTGGCGGTACCATCCCCGACCGCGGTCTTTACACCGTAAATCTTCCCGATCGCACACGGCTCGGTGAGCTCGACGAAGAATTCGTCCACGAATCGCGAGTCGGAGACGTGTTTCAGCTCGGCTCCACCACATGGCGAATTGCTGCAATCGAGCATGACAGGGTAATCGTCAATCCAGCTCCGGGAATGGCCGCGCGAATGCCGTTCTGGCACGGAGAGTACGGAGCGCGATCGCTCGAGTTGAGTCACCGCGTGGGAGCATTGCGCCGGGAGCTCGCCGAGGGAACCTCGGCGCGAACGCTCGAGGCCAATTATGGTTGCGATGCGGCGACCGCAAACTCTTTGATTCAGTACATCGGTGCCCAACGCGCAGCGACGGGTGTCGTGCCCGACGACAAGACAATTGTCATCGAGCACTTCCGCGATGAAACGGGCTCCGTGCGTGTCGTCATCCACGCTGCATTCGGCGGCAGAGTGAATGCCCCTTGGGGAATGGCTCTCGCACAAAGAGCGCGTGAAGCACTCAATGGCGCGGACGTACAGGTGCAGACGACCGACGACGGCGTAATGCTTCGCATGCCCGATCTCGGCCGCCCTGTGCCAGTAGGTGCACTCCTCGGACTGTCGGCCGCTGAAGCCGAGCAGCTTGTGATGGAAGAAGTGGGATCCACATCGTTGTTCGGCGCCCGCTTCCGGATGAATGCAGCACGCGCGCTTCTTCTTCCTCGCGGCAACCCACGACGCCGGATGCCGCTTTGGCTCCAACGATTGAAAGCGCTGGACCTTCTCCAGACGGTAAAGGAGTTCCCGAGCTTTCCCATCCTGGTCGAGACGTACCGCGACGTGCTGCAGGATGCATTTGACATGAGCGGATTGAAGAGCGTTCTCAACGATATAGAAAGCGGCGCAATCGCCATTCAAGTCATCCAGACCGAAGTACCATCGCCATTTGCAGCGAGCCTTCAGTTCGGCTTTGTGATGGACTGGCTATACGGTGACGACACTCCGCGCGCCGAACAGTCGGCAGCCCTCTTGTCGATCGATCGCTCGCTGCTCGGCGAAGTGATGGGCGAGGAAGCGGGGGACGATCTCACACTCGATGCAATTCGTCAGATTGTGGCGGAGCGTGGAGGCTACGCGCCAAAGCGGCGAGCCCGAAGTGCAGACGAGCTCGCGCATCTTCTGGATCGAGCTGGTGATCTCACAGAAGCCGAGCTCGGAGCACGGGTAGCAAACGCTGATGAAGGGCTTCGGGGCGATCCGTTCAACGAAATCGTTTCCAGTCGAAGAGTCGTCCTGTTGCCATTTGGCCCCGAGCCCGCATGGCGCTACATCCTGACCGAATCGTATCCGCGATATGTGTCCGCATATGGCAGCGAGGCGATGGGTGTTGTGCGGGTTGCCACATCAGGTGGAAGTGGCGCCGGCTTCGCAGGCAATCAGGTCGATGTGCCAGCGAGTGAGGCGATTCCCGATGGCCTGCGCACCGGTGCGATGACAACTGGTGCGGCCCGTCGCGAAATCCTTGCAAGGTTTTTAACGCTGTCTGGTCCTGTGACAGCCCGCGAGATAAGTGAGCGATACGCATGGGATGAACGCTGGATTGAATCGCGTCTAAGTGAATGGCAACGTACGGGCAAGCTCGTGCGCGGGCGGTTTCGAAAAGATGTCTCCGAGCCCGAATGGGTCTCGCGCCGAATCGCGGAAGTCGCGCGACGTCGTGCTCTTGCAGCGCTTCGAAAGCAAATTCAGGCTGTCGAGCTGCCCGTATACGCGGAGCTGGTGCAGCGATGGCAGCATGTAGATCCGCGTGATGCTCTGACGGGCCGAGACGGAGTCGCGACAGTCATGAGGCAGCTCTATGGTATGGCTCGGCCGGCCAAGTCGTGGGAACGTGATTATCTGCGCGCGCGAATTCCCGGTTACGACCCCGCTTGGTTGTCAGATTTTTTTTCGACCGGAGAAGTAGTCTGGGTCGGCGAAACCAACGCTGAGTCTGCCTCTGATGTCGTGCTGCTGAATCGATTGCGTTTTTTAAAACGCGGAACTGGGGCACTATGGCTTGGCGAAGAGCCACCAGACGCCGCGGAGCAGAAGTTGAGTGACAATGCCAGGGCAGTGCGATCCGTAATTCTGGAGGAAGGTGCATCGTTCACGTCTGACCTCGAGGCGGTGACCGGCTTGTCTCGCCTTGCAATCAAGGAGGCGTTGAGAGAACTCGCCGCTGCGGGCCTGGTAACCAATGACACTGTCGAAGGAATGCGAGAAATCATTCGCTGGCGACCGCTTGGGGTACAGTCCGGGCCTGATCCGACGCGATGGCTGCCGGCAGACTATCGCCCATCCTCGAATCGATATGTGGTACAACGAAGACCCAACTTACGACGGATTCCAAAATGGAAGCGGCCCGATCGACCGGGTGCTGTCCAGTCGAACTGGGGTGGCCGCTGGTCTATGGTATATAGAATCGGCACACTTGGTCGATCAGCGGCGATGGAGGAAAGAGCTGCCGAAATAGCGCGATACTGGCTTGATAGATACGCGATAGTGTCACGTGAACTGTGGAGACGGGAACGACCATTGGTTTCGTGGCGGGCGATCTATCACGAGCTCAAGCGGATGGAATTCAAGGGCGAAGCCAGACGCGGATACTTCGTAAAAGGTCTGGCTGGGGCGCAGTTCGCATCGATTTCAGCAGTAGAGCAACTCCGCGCAATTGCGGCTGAGGAGGATGCAGAAAAGCCGTTTATTGCGCTCGCAGCGAGCGACCCCGCGAACGTCTACAACCTCCCACTCGATCTGGCGGACCGGGACCCACTGTCGCGACCACGAGGGTCCGGGGCCTTGATCGTCACACGCGGAGGCAGGGTCGTGATATCGGTCGAGGGCCGAGGAAAGCGTGTGGTAATCGCCGACTGGCTGGAGAAAGACCATGTCAGAAAAGCGAAAGAAGTTCTTGCAGAGCATTTACGCGGCGAGAAGAATGCGCGTTATCTATTGCTTCCAGACATCGGAGAATCCGAGTGAGCGTTTCGATCGCAGCCAGCCTTCAGGAACCGGCCCCGATAACCGCTGATGCGGTCCCCGCCGTCAGGAGGCGCGTCACTTCGGTGGACCTCGTTCGCGGGATTGTCATGGTCATCATGGCACTCGACCATACGCGGGACTATTTCAGCAAGCTCCACTTTCAGCCGGAAGACCTGACGCGTTCGACGCCACTCTTGTTCGCGACGCGGTGGATTACGCACTTCTGCGCCCCGACTTTTTTTCTGCTGGCCGGGGTCGGCGCGGCGCTCGCCGTTTCGGGCGGTAGATCGACTAAAGAGGTCAGCAAGTTTCTTCTCACGCGCGGCTTGTGGCTCATCGTTCTCGAGGTCACGGTCAGCGCGCTTGGGTGGAACTTCAAGCTTGGATTTCCGCTCATCCTGCTCGTTATCTGGGCGTTGGGTTTGTCGATGGTGATCCTGTCCGGACTGGTATTTCTTCCAAAACCGATCATCGCCGCGATCGCCCTCGTGACGATTGCAGGACACAACCTTCTCGACAATGTCGGTGCTGCAACGATGGCCGGCGGCGGCCCGTTATGGCACATCCTTCACCGGCCCGGACTGGTATCCACGCAGCCGCTGGTCATCATCGCCTACCCGATCGTACCGTGGTTTGCAGTAATGGCGCTTGGCTATGTACTCGGCGATGTGTTTCGCTGGGAGCCTGAGCGCCGGAGGAGTTTTCTCCTTCGTGCCGGCGTTGCATCGATCATCGCATTCATTGTGATTCGGTTCCTGAATGCTTACGGCAACCCGCTCCCGTGGGCTCCGCAGCGAACCGAAGCGCTCACGATCGCGTCGTTTCTCAATCCGTTGAAGTATCCCCCGTCGCTCGACTACCTGTTGATGACGCTCGGACCAACGCTAATTGCGCTTGCCTTGTTTGAAGACACGCGTGGGCCAATCGCCAGTGCCGTGAGCGTTTATGGAAGGGTGCCGATGTTCTACTACCTCGGTCACATCTACGTTATACACATTCTCGCGGCTGCGCTTGCCCTGTGGCAGGGGGGCACTGCCGGATTCCTGAGTCTCGATACCGCATCGTTCCCGAAGTGGTACGGCGCGACTCTGCCTGGTGTTTACGTCGCGTGGGCGCTCGTCGTTCTCATCATGTATCTGCCGTGCCGCTGGTTTGCCAATCTCAAGTCACGCAGGCGTGACCGGTGGCTTAGCTACATCTGAGTTTTTAACGAATGTCAGCGCGGCCGAGCGCCGCGCGGACGGCCTCGCGCATTGCGATGACCGCTTCTTCGCGAGCAGCCGGACTGTCTTCGCGAATGTGAAGCTCGATGCCATCAGCAATCGGCGCGCGACGCCAGCTATGCGTGTTGCCATCTTCCCGTTCAGCAGTTGAATCGGCGCCTGACGTCAGTGCCGGTGCGAGAGATGTTGCAATGCGACGTTCGAGCGCATCGCCGGTAACGTCTTTCATCTCGATTTTTATTTTCTCGAGACTCTGGCCTTCGCGCTGCCGGATCTTGATTCCGAGGAGCTGCAGCAGATGGCGATAGTTGTATGTCGCTGCGGTGCCCGTGCCCTCGGGGCGATCGAGCAAACCGCTCGCCACGTAGAATCTGACCGATCGAGCGGTCGGTGCTGCGCGTGCCGACGCATTGGTCGGACGCATGCCTGCAGCGTCGACTAAGGCAGTGACGTGGGCAGCGAGACCTCTTGCGTTCCAGGGAGCGTGGCGAGAGTGGGCGCGGAGGAGAGTGACAGGCGATTCAGCCATGTTGATAGGATAACATTAAAGTCTTGAGGCCGCTCGTCGTGCGGAAGATCACCCGCCGGTGTCAGCACAGAGAGCTCGAAATCAGGCTTGATCGCGCGGAAGCCGCGAAACTCTTCAATTGGTGCGGCAGCGCCCTCTTCGCCCCAGATCAACAGCGAGGGCTGGCTCAGGCGACGAAGCGCGTGACGTACATCGATGTTGAGATTTCCCGAAATGAAAGCCGCAGGCGCGTGGCGAGCCCCGCGCTGATGCGCCGTCCAGTAGTAAATGTCCACGAGATCGTCCGTCACTACCGTGTTATCGGCATAGCTCTTCTCGAGGAAATAGCGAAGGCTTCTGCGCGAAACGAGTGCGTTGAACATTGCAGTTCCGACAACCGGCGCTTCGACCGCCAGCCGCTCTGCTTCACCGCCGACTCCAGCAGGTTTATTGAGACGTGTCAGGCCAGTTGGCGCGATCAGCGCAATCGCCGGGAATCTCTCGGGATCACGCGCGCCGAGCACGATCGCGTATGCAGCAGACAGCGACGTCGCGACGAGAACGCACTGCTCTCCAACTACCTGATGGACAAAATCGGAAATCAGGGAGATGTACAATCTGGCCGAGTAGCGGATGGCAGGGCGATCGGAGCGGCCGAAGCCAAGCAGGTCGATTGTGTAGATCGTGTTGCCGCGCGCAAGATAATCGACGTTGTCGTGCCACTCATATGACCAGGCTGCGGCGTGGATACCGTGGATGAGAAGCATCGGGGGTCCGCTCCCGCGCTTTGTAAAGGCGATCCGGTGACCGCGCCAATCGAAACCGCCCTCCTCTCCGCCGATGAGATTCGTTAACTGGTCGACGCCCTTCCGTGCGAGGACGTTGTAGGCGGCTGCGGCTCCAATGAGCGCGCCGCCCGACATCAGAACTCTTCTCCAGCGGTTATCGTTCTGCTCGTCCATATGTCCATGCCCCGAGTTTGATGCTCATCGAACCAAAGAAAATTGCCGTCCTGGAAAGTATCTTTTCGGCATACGCGCGCCGGTTGATACGGAAACAATTCGGTAGCGTCCGAATGAGCGGAATCACGTTTCCGAAAACCGATCGTCCGGTGATCGCCTACATGAACCACAGCGCCTGGTGGGACGCTGTTGTTCCGGTGCATCTAACGCATGACTTATTCCGGCGAGAGCTCCATGCACTGATGGAAGGCGAACAAATCAAAAAATATCCCTTTTTTCGGCACCTCGGCTTCTTCGGACCAACCGAAAGTGGGCTCTCCGATGCGCGAGCTGTTGTCGAACATTCGGCCAGCGTGTTACGCACGGGCAAGCAGCCGATTCTGTGGATGTGTCCGCAGGGTGCGATTTACCCATCGCGGGTGCGGATGAAATTCAAGTCAGGCCTCGCTCGCATCGCGCGCGACGTGTGCGATGCGATTGTGATTCCAATCGCAGTCCGGTATGAGTTTCTGAAAGAAGAGAAGCCTGCATGCTTCGTACGAATAGGAGAGCCGGTCGCGCGATCTGAGGACGCCATACCTCAGTTCACACGCCGGCTCGAGTTGAACCTGGAGCACGAGCTCGACGCGTTGGACATTGAAGTCGCGCGCGAGCTCAGCTAACCGAGCGTCGTTTTAGCGACGCCCCTTTCCGCCCTTCTTTGCAGCGGAGCCACCTTTCCTGGATGCGCTCTTTGATGCGCCGCCTTTTGATGTGCTGCCTTTTGATGTGCTGCTTTTTTTCACTGCGGCTTTCGGTGAAGCCTTGGACGCAGCCTTCGAAGCGGATTTTGAAGAGCTTTTCGCGGAGCTCTTGCTGGTCGAAGCGCCCTTTTTTGCGGGTGCCGTTTTCTTGGCGGCGGGTTTGACCGCAGACT
>JANYKY010000085.1 GCA_025357975.1 Gemmatimonadaceae bacterium | reverse complement strand
CGGTGATCACGGCGCTGGACGCTTTCTGATACTCGGCCTTGAAATTCTGGCTGAGAATTCGGTATTCCTGTACAGCGTTGCGTGGGAATGGGTTACCGCGACTGGCGTCCTGACCGGCTATTCCGCCCTGAGTCAGATAGTTCTTGAAGCTTGTCCCATCGATGAAAAGGTTGACGCTAGATGGAGCCTGACCTCCAGCCGCAACCGTTCTAAAGTTTCCATTGACACGGTCCTCTGTCACCGATACGCCGGGTGCCAGCGCTGCAAGATCCAGGAAGTTGCGGCTAGGTGTCGGGAGTTTCTCAATTTGAGCTTTCGTGATATTCGTAGCTGACTCGGAGGTCTTGGTCTCGCTCCCAGTGGCGGCAGTGATCAATTGCGTTGAAAGCGTTGTGGGTTGATCCACAAGGGCAAAATCCTGCACCTGCGTAGAACCAATCTGAACAACGACGGTCCGCGTCTGAGGTGACGTTCCAATTCTGCGAACCGTGACTGAGTAGGTGCCCGGCACGATGCCAGCGAGTACATACTGGCCATCATCGTGAGCGGTCGTTGTGCGACCCACGCCGCTTGCCGTATTCGTAGCGGTGATCTGCGCGCCTACTGCGGCTGCACCGCCGGCGCCCGTTACTGAGCCACGGAGAATACCCGTCGACGTCTGTGCGGAGCCACTCGAACCCGCGAAAAACAGCATCGCGACCACGGTGAGGATCCCTTTGATGGATCGGTGAAAATCGATAGTTCTCATATTCATTTGCATCTCCAATAATTGTTTTCGTAAGCGACTGACTTCGGACGTTCTCCCCTCAGACTGCAGCGATCTCCCTGGTAAGCGTTTTTGGTGGCGGGCGCTCGGCTGGCTGGCCATCGGTCGAGCGTCGAATGACGACTTCCGTTGATACGCGCTCGCGGCGGCGCGTATGAAGATTCTTGTGCGTGATAGCGTACAGCAGCATGTCGACGGCCGTTGCGCCGAGGTCAGATATCGGGACTCTGACGGAGGAGAGCGGCGGATCCATGAATCGCGCGAGCGGGATGTCGTCGAAACCGGCGACGGCGATGTCTCCGGGAACCTTCACGCCAGACTCGCGAAACGCGCTTAGTGCGCCGATCGCCATCGAGTCATTGGCGGCAAAAACAGCTGTCGGACGATTCGGCTCTGCGAGCAGCTCGAGGGCAGCATCGTACCCACCTGCTTCTGTGAAATCGCCCGTTTTCTCGAGTGAGGGATCGGGCAGGATTTCCGCTTCGGCGAGCGCCGCGTGATAGCCGCGAAGCCTCTCAGCTGCGTCGAAATTACCAGCTGAGCCCTTGATGATTGCGATACGCTCGTGGCCGATCGAGATGAGATGACCGACCATTGCGCGTGCACCGCGCATGTTATGGATCGTCACTGAATCGACTTCGGCTCCCTGGGAGGGCGAGCAAAGCAGCACCACTGGGAGGTCCGCCGGCACGTTGAGCAGCGTGTTGGCGTCGATGTCAGGAGACATCAGCAAGAGCCCGTCAACGCGTCCGCGCATGGCACGCATTGCCTCTTCGGTTTGCGTTCGCCCTTCCGATCGTGCCACGAGTATGTGATAGCCACCTCTTCGGGCTGTGAGATCAATGCCATGGATCAGCTCGGAGAAGAATTCCCCGTAAAGATCGGGGAGCAATACGCCGAGGGTGTTGGTCCGGTTCGTAATGAGACTGCGCGCTCCGGTATGGGGTGCATAGCGGAGAGTGGCGGCGACTTCCCTGATCCGGCGGGCTGTTTCTTCCCTAACTACGCCCGCGCCGTTGAAGACTCGGGAAACAGTTGCCACCGATACAGACGCTTCACGTGCGACGTCTTTTATAGTCGCCACTCGCCCCATGGGTTGACGGACAGGGCAAAATGTAATCGTTTACATCGAGTCGCGTAAGCATTTTTTTCTGGCAGCATCCTAACCGGGTTACAAGCATCCTGTCTGATTCGTTTTCTGTTGCAGCAGAGGGCCGAGGGGTCCGGTTTGTTGATTCACCTGACACTGCACTTCCCACGATCGCGCTCCTGGGCCGGGCCCCATTTATCACAATGGTCAGCGCAGCCGGCGGGGGCTTTACCCGGTTTGGCGATGTTGCGGTAAACAGATGGCGAAACGATGGGACCACGGATGATTTCGGCCAGTGGTGTTATCTGAAGGAGGTGCGAACAGGCCGGGTGTGGTCGACTGGGCATCAACCGGTTTGCGCCCGCGCTGACGCGTATAGCGCCATTCTCGGAAACGACTGCGTCACGATTTCGCGTCGTGATGGGGCGATCGAAACGGTCACGACGATTGCTGTCGATTCGGAGGCGCGCACCGATGCGCGGCGAGTCGCCGTTACCAATCATTCGAATGAGCCGGCGACTATCGAGCTGACGAGTTATCAGGAGATCGCGATCGCACCGCATGTCTCCGATCGCGGCCACCGGGCATTCAGCAACCTCTTTGTGCAGACCGAGTGGCGGCCGGAGCCGCGATCGATCATCGCGATGCGTCGTCCACGTTCGGCTGTGGATACGCCAACATGGTGCGGTCACACGGTTGCAGTGAGACCGGGTCTGTCGGGACGCGTGAGCTGTGAAACCGACCGCTCCGTTTTCATCGGTCGGGGGCGAACTGCACGGAATCCAGTCGCAATGGGAAACCATGGGGAATTGGCCGGTACGGTCGGCGCTGTCCTCGATCCGATCCTGGCGCTTCGCGTAACCTTTGAAATCGGCTCCGGCCAATCGGCTGAGGCGATTTTTACGACCTATCTCGCCGAAAATCGCGACGATGCCGAGCGTCTGGCTATGTCATATTCCAACCCGGCCGCGGCGCTTGACTTGTTCGTCGGGGCTCACGCCGGTTCGCAGAGGATGTTGGCTGATTTGGAGTTATCCGAACGCCAGGCCCTGGAATCCCAGGATCAGGCTGGAATTCTTCTCTATGGTATAGGGCCGGCCGCCAAACTGACACACAGCGGGCCCGGAGTACCGAGCAGGGATGATCTTCTTGCTATCGGAATTACCGGCGAGTGGCCCGTTGCCCTTGCGACCGTCGAATCAGTCGCTGGTCTGCCACGGTTCCGGGAACTGTTGGCGGTACACAGCTATTGGCGCCTCAAGGGAATCGCGTGCGACCTCGTTGTCGTTTGCCGTGACGATGGCGACGGCGACCTGCGGGAGCGAATCAAAGCGCTGGCGGGCGACGCCCAGAGCGAGCGGCTGGACAGGCCTCGTGGAGTCTGGGTTTTTGGTCGTTCTGCGTTGACTGAAAAACAGGAAACTTTACTGCAGTCGATAGCGCGAATTCGCGTCGACTGCGAGAAAGGACAGGCTGGAGATGAGATCGATGGCTGATGAGGCTTCGCTGTCGCCTCAGGATCTGGCTTGCTTCAACGGTCTCGGTGGTTTCAACGCGAGCGGCGAATACGAGATCCGGTTGAGCGGTGAGGTGCTGCCTCCTGCGCCGTGGGCAAACGTGATTGCGAACGACGCCGGTGGGTTTTTTGTGAGCGAAACGGGTGCAGGCCCGACGTGGGCCGTCAACAGCAGTTTCTTTCGGCTGACACCGTGGGCGAATGATCCAGTCTCGGATCCATCGACTGAATGCATCTACCTGCGTGACGAGGAGACTGGCGAAATCTGGACGCCGACTCCTGCGCCGATTCGCGAACTCACGCCGTACACAACGAAACATGGTGCCGGCTATTCGATCTTCGAGCACGAGCATGATGGGATCGTGACGAGCCTGCGCACAGGAATGCCGAACGCCGATCCGGTGAAGATTCAGGTGCTTTCGATCACGAACACCGGCAAGCGTGCTCGCAGACTCACGCTCACAGGTTACGTCGAATGGATACTTGGAGTGGATCGCGAGCGAACGCAGGGACATGTGCGAGTCGAGGCGATTGCTGATAAGAGCGTCATGCTCGCGTCGAATACGTTCGAGGCAGAGCTTGCCGATCAGGTCGCATTCTTTGCTGTGAGTGAGAAGCTGTCGAGCCTCACTGCAGACAGGCGCGCATTTCTTGGTCGCAACGGAACCGTGTCGTCTCCGGTTGGTCTGGACGGCAACGTTCTCGATGGAAGAGTCGATGACATCGCGGATACGTGCGCCGCGCTTCAGGCATCGGTCACGCTCCAGCCGGGCGAGTCGCGCGAAGTGACTTTTCTTCTTGGATCGGGGAAAGGAAAAGAAGAATCGCTCGCTCTCATCGAGCGGTATCGGTCTCCCGAGAGCGCAAAGGCGGCGCTGGACGCGTTTGCGAAATCGTGGCGCGACCGTCTGAACACCATTCGTGTTACGACGCCAGACCCGACCTTCGACCTGATAATCAACGGATGGGCGCTGTATCAGGCACTGTCGTGCAGGATGTGGGGGAGAATTGCGCTGTATCAGTCGAGTGGCGCGTATGGATTCAGGGATCAGCTCCAGGACTCGATGGCGTTCGTGTACGCCGATCAGGACATCGCGCGTGCGCACATTGTTCGGGCTGCATCGCGGCAGTTCGAGGAAGGCGATGTGCAGCACTGGTGGCATCCGCACAGCGGGCGAGGTGTGCGGACGCACTTCGCGGATGATCTCATCTGGCTGTCGTTCGTCGTCAATCATTACGTGCGCGTATCGGGCGATGTGTCGGTGCTGGATGAGCAAGCCGGATATGTGAAGTCGCGATTGCTCGAGCCCGATGAAGACGAGCTATATGACATTCCTGAAATCTCGAATCGCACGAGCTCAGTGTACGATCATTGTGTATTCGCGCTCCGCCATGCTACGACCGTTGGCGCGCACGGTCTCCCGTTGATCAAGGGCGGAGACTGGAATGATGGAATGAATCGCGTTGGAATAGACGGCAAGGGCGAGAGCGTGTGGCTCGCGTGGTTCTTGTGCAAGACGCTTCGCGAGTTCGCTGAGCTTGCGACGGCGCGCGGAGACAATGCAGTCGCGAATGAGCTGCTTGCGAAAGCTGATGCCTACAACGAAGCGGTTGAAACGACGTCATGGGATGGTGACTGGTATCGTCGCGCCTACTATGACGATGGTGCTCCGCTCGGCGCGAAGGGAAATTCGGAATGCATGATCGACGCGATTGCGCAGAGCTGGAGCGTGATTTCCGGTGCGGGTAATCCAGAGCGTGCGAAAACGGCGATGCAGTCATTCGAGAAATATCTCGTTCGCGAGGATGCGCGGTTGCTGATGCTGCTCACTCCCGCGTTCGATAAAGGGCTGCACGATCCCGGATACATTCAGGGATATCTGCCCGGCGTGCGTGAAAACGGTGCGCAGTATACGCATGCGGCTATCTGGTCAGTTCTCGCGACCGCTATGCTTGGGCACGGGGACCGTGCGTTCGAGCTTTTTCAGATGACCAATCCCATCACGCACGCGTTGACACCCGAGGGCGTCGCCACTTACAAAGTCGAGCCATATGTCGTTGCGGCAGACGTGTACACGGCCGCAGGCCATCTCGGCCGCGGCGGATGGACCTGGTACACCGGCTCAGCGAGCTGGCTTTATCGCGTAGGACTCGAAGCCATACTCGGCTTCAGGAAACGCGGAGATACTCTCGCGATCGATCCATGCATTCCTTCAGCGTGGAAGGAATTCTCGATCGACTACCGTCATGGAAGCACGACGTATTCGATAAGAATCGACAATCCAGGCGGTGCACAACGGGGCGTCGCTTCGATCAGTGTCGATGGAAATTCCGTGGATCAATCCTTCAACCTCGCGGACGACGGCCGAACCAGACAAGTCGTGGTCACGCTCGGAGCGCAGGCATAGCGCGACTCCCGCCGTTGGCGCTCATCCGGAAGCCGTTGTGTGAGACGACAACGCAGCGCAGTTTTCGTTCATGGCATCTCGAGCGGTTCACGTCGATCAACTCACTGCCGAAGAGCGGATCGAGCTCAGGGGGCGGCTGTGGGATAGCCTTGATTCAGTCGCGGCCGCTCCGATAACCGCTTCCCTCGCGTCCGAACTTGATCGCCGTGAGGCTGAGGCCGACGCGACCACCGACGCTGGCCAGGCGTGGGCTGACATCTACGCGGATCTCGTAAAAAAGCTTCCTTAGATGCAGCGCGTACGCGTTCGTGCCGAGGCACGACGCGAAATCGATTCGGCTTTCGCGTGGTACCTGAATAATTCACCATCAGCGGCCGACGGTTTCCTCGACGCGGTCGACAAAGCCCTATCGCATGTCGCGAAAGCGCCGGAGGGCTACCCCGTAGTTCGCGGCCAACTTCGGCGCGTCTGAGCGCTACTCCTCGGCCATGAAGAAATCCGATCATCAGCAATTGTAGCATGTACTATGCGGATGGGGGTCACGTCAGGAGGCCAAATGCGAAAGCTATTTCTTGGCAAGAACGTCTCGCTTCACCGTGCAATTCAAGGGTCAAGGGTAATTCTGATTGTAATACTCGGCATTGTTCTGCCGTGCGCTGCGGCCAAGGCTCAACAGCCGGATTCGACTGGGAAGGCTTCGACAAGTTTTCCGATTACATCACTTAGCGTTGTTCAAATGACCGGCTATCCACAAAAGCCGGCCGTCTTGCCTGCAGAAACGGACCGTCGCCACTCGTCATCAGTTCGCCCAATTATTATTGGGGCCGTCATCGGCGGAGCGTTGGGAGCTTTCATAGGACACGAAACGGTCGGCGCCCCGAGTTCGTGTGCTACGTCGCCGAACTATGCGTGTGATCACAACGGATTCGGCACGTTCGGGTTTGCTCTCTCGGGAGCATTCCTCGGGGGGCTGGCTGGACTCGTGATCAGCCGGTGGCACTAGTTAGCAAGCTGTAGCAGAGTCAGTGAACGTCTTGTTCGCTACTCCTCGGCCATAAAGGCGTACTTGTAGTCGAGCGGCGGCGAAAACGTCTCCTTGATGTTTCTCGCGCTCACCCAGCGCGTAAGATTCAGCTTGGATCCGGCTTTGTCGTTAGTACCCGAACCTCTCGCTCCGCCAAACGGCTGCTGTCCGACGACTGCACCGGTCGGCTTGTCATTCACGTAGAAATTTCCAGCAGCGTTTCGCAATGCGACCTGAGCCATGCGAACCGCCGCGCGATCGCGAGCGAATACCGCGCCCGTCAGTGCGTACGGTGATGTCTGATCGACAATTCTCAACGTCTCTTCGTACTTCGAGTCATCGTAGACGTGGGCAGTGACCACCGGGCCAAAAATCTCCTCGCAAAGCAGCTTGTACGACGGGTCGTGCGTCTCGACCAGCGTCGGCTCGATGAAGTAGCCTTCGTCGCCTTTTACTCCACCGCCCGCTATGATCTTCGCATTCGAGCGGCCATGCGTGACGTACTCGCCGATCTTGTCGAACGCACGCTTGTCGATCACCGCACCCATGAAATTCCTGAAATCAGCAGGATCGCCCATCTTGATCTCCTTCATGATGGCTGCAGTGCGGTCGCGAACTTCCGGCCAGATCGATTCCGGTACGTACACGCGACTGGCGGCCGAGCACTTCTGTCCCTGGTACTCGAATCCGCCTCTCGCTATGGCGACTGAGAGAGCGACTGGATCGGCCGATGCGTGAGCGACAATGAAATCCTTGCCACCAGTTTCGCCGACAATGCGCGGATACGAGCGATAGTTCGACATGCTCGCGCCGATCGTCTTCCACATGTTGTTGAAAACGCTCGTGCTACCGGTGAAATGCACGCCGGCGAGATCACGATGCGCGAGCAGCTTGTCGGAGATCATTCCCGCATCGCCAGGAACGAAGTTGATGACTCCGGGCGGCAATCCAGCTTCTTCGAGCAGCTTCATCAGGTAATACGCAGACAACATCGCGCTCGAGGCAGGCTTCCATATCACCGTGTTCCCCATCAACGCCGGAGCGGTTGGGAGATTTCCTGCAATCGACGTGAAGTTGAACGGCGTCACCGCATACACGAACCCTTCGAGTCCGCGATAATCGAGCTGGTTCCACATCGTGTGATCGCTGAGCGGTTGCTCATCATAAAGCTGCTGAGCGTAATGCGGATTGAATCTCCAGAAATCGATCAGCTCGCATGCAGAATCGATCTCGGCCTGGAACGCCGTTTTAGACTGCCCAAGCATCGTGGAGGCGTTGATAGTCGCCCGCCACGTTGTGGTTAGAAGCTCTGCCGCTTTCAGGAAGACGGCCGCTCTATCTTCCCACGACCAGTTTGCCCATTCGCGAGCCGCGTCGCGTGATGCACCAATTGCGCGATCCACATCCGCGGCGGTTGTCTTGTGCCAGTCCGCGAGAACGTGTTTGTGGTTGTGCGGCATCACCGACTGTGCCAGCTCACCGCTTCGAATTTCCTTGCCACCGATGATCGCCGGAATATCGACGCGCTCGGCCGCCATGGACTTGAGGCGATCCTTGAGCGATGCGCGTTCCGGTGATCCCGGCGCATAACTTTTCACGGGCTCGTTGACGGGGATTGGAACGCGTCGGTTTCCGTTGAATCCCGATCCCGGAGTATTGGAATGAGCTGGAGCGGGAGAGAACGCCGCGTGCTCTTCTTTGTCAGAGTTGCTTTGTTTCGCCGGCGCGGTGGCCGGACGGACGGTCGAGGCGGACATGCAGAATCCTCTTGTTGTGGCTTTCCAGGTTCAAAGATACCCGGCTGGAGGGTACAAGGAACCAGACGCACGCCGCAAAACGGGCCGAAAAATAAGGACCGCTGTCTTCGACGTTTAGCTTTGATGCACGATGCGTGCACCCTGCCTATTCCTGCTTCTCTGCGTGTTCACGGCGTGTCAGCAAGAACCCGTGAAATGGGGTGACGCGATAATTGGCGCCGGCAACCCTCCCCCTCTCGATCTCAAGGCGCAAACAATTCCAGATTCGTCGTGTCCCTCCTCGGTTCGCGTCGCGTCATCCGGAAAATTCACATACTCGGCGTGGTGGAAAGTTCGCGCTGACAGCAGCGCAGCATTGATGGTGGCCAGGTCGACCGACGGCATCATCTGGGATCGACCAGTTGTCGCCGATTCGACGGATCATAGCAGGCGAGGCTGCGAACGTCCCGCACCCGCGATCGGCGCTGATACATCCACCGGCTACGTGCATCTCGCCTATTTCCTCGAACCCGCGGCCGGCGCAGGAGTATTCTTCGCGCATTCGATGGATAGCGCCTCAACTTTCCATGCACCAGTGCCGATTGTCTTTGGAAAGAATCCGTCGCGCGTAAGTGTCGCGAGTCGTCGCAATAGAGTGGCCGTCGCCTACGAGGATCCAAACTCGGACGAGCCGATGATTGGCGTCGCATTTTCAAAAACGATGGGACACTTGTTCGAGGCGCGAATGCAGGCGACGTCGAGCGACGGGCGGGCAAGGCAGCCCGCTGTGCGCGTCTCGAACGACTCCGTGTACTTGTGGTGGAGTGAGTACTCGGCCAATCCAGCAGTTAGCGCAACGAGGCGCGGTTTCAAGGGCGGCGCCTGGCGCTAACGAATGCATTTGCAACGATCTCGTTGCGCTTGGCGTAGTTATACGTACTTTCGCACGATGACAGGTATCGCCGCATCTTTGCGCGGCTTGTCTGTCCCGTTGTCAACATTAACCAAGAGGCATGAATGAGAAACGCGAGCCGGGTAGGGGTTTTTCTGGTTGCGGCAGGTCTGACCGTTTCGACCGTAGTTGCGCGCACTGCGCAAGCTCAAGCAAGTCCCATCGCTTTCGGCATCACAGCCGGAGCGACAAAGGCTACCGGAGATTTTGGTGATGCAGTGGACCTGGGTTATCACGTTGGCGGCCTGATACAGTATACCGGGCCGGAAGTGCCGATCGGAATCAGGGGCGACGTTGTCTATCATCGCTTTTCAGAGAAGGGTGGCGGTACAACGGCGAACATCCTCGCGGGAACTGTCAACGGTGTCTATATGTTCGGAATGGGCCCCGGTGCTCAGATTACCCCGTATGTCATTGGCGGTGTGGGTTTCTACCATCTCAGTGTGGGCTGCACCGATTGCACCGATAATTCTTCCAACAAGTTCGGCTTGAATGGAGGCGGCGGTCTCAGCTTTCCACTCTCAGGGTTTAGCGCGTTCGTCGAGGCGAGATATCACCACATCTTCACTGACGGGGGTGCGACCAGCATGGTTCCCATCTCAGTTGGAATCGTCTTCCACTAAGATCCACACTCGCATCGAGCGGAGGGCCGGCACTTAACGGTGCTGGCCTTCTTTCGTTCCAAGCACACTTCCTGCCTCAAACTCGACCATGCCCAAGTACCTCGGCGCCCATACGATTAATAACGGCGGCATTCACATGGCTGTGAAGCGAGCCGGCAACGCGGGGATGACCGCGATGCAGCTCTTCACCGCAATTCCGAAATACTACGGCGACAAGGTTTCGATAAAGCCGGAACGGGTCGAGCGTTTCAAGTCGGCCCTCGCGGAAACAAAAATCAAGCCTGAGAATGTTGTGGTTCACGCAGCCTATGTGCTCAGTGTTGCGACGCCGGACGACGCAAAATGGCTTCGCGCAGCGGCTGGTCTTGCAAAAGAGATGGAGCGCTCGAGCGCCCTCGGTGTAGGCTGCGTTTGCTTTCACTCTGGCTCGGCGGGAGACAGCGAGCGATCAGAATCAGCGAAAAAAATTGCGGCAGCGATCGTCCAGGCCCTGAAGGCAGCCGATTCGGACACGAGACTTCTTATCGAGAATACCGCTGGAGCAGGGCGTACGATGGGTAAGACCGCTGATGAAATCGCCGGTATTCTCTCTCATGTTCCCAAGTCTCTGCGGCCCCGAACTGGCTACGGGCTGGACACGTGTCACCTCTTTTCATCGGGCTATGACGTCAGCGAATCGAAAGAAATGTTCACCGCGATCATCGACGAGTTCGAGGAAAAAACAGGGGAGCCGCCTTCCTTTTTCCACTTGAATGACAGCGAGGGCGCCTTAGGCTCCAACAAGGATCGGCATATGTTGATTGGCGAAGGCGCCGTGGGCGAAAAACCATTTCGCTGGCTGATGGCCGATTCGCGGAGCAATGGGGTTCCCCTGATACTCGAGACACCACAGAAGAACTACGACATCGGGGATGACGATCCGGCTCCTGACCCGTACGACGTGAAGATGATGGAGCTTCTTCTCTCGTAAGTCTGTCGATTTCCCCCTTGCAATTGCGTTTTGCGGCTATACTTTGCCTCGCGAGACGACGCACCGTCGTCGGCGAATCAGCCCTGCCGATTTAACCACTCAGGAGAACCGATGGCAACTGCGAAGAAGAAGAGCTCGGCGAAAAAGTCGTCCTCGAAGTCAGCAGCCAAAAAGACGACGGCGAAAAAAAGCTCCGGTACAAAGGCCGCAGCTAAAAAGGCTCCCGCAAAAAAGAAGTCAGCGACAAAGCGTCAGCCCAGTGCAGCTTTCATGAAGCCGATGCAGCCGAGCCCGGAGCTCGCAGCAGTGGTCGGATCGACTCCGATTCCGCGTACCGAAGTCACCAAGAAACTCTGGAACTACATCAAGCGTAAGGATCTGCAGGATTCAAAAAATCGTCGCATGATCAACGCCGACGACAACCTCCGTCCCGTGTTCGGTGGGAGCAAGCAGGTTTCCATGTTCGAGATGACACGGCTCGTAAACAAGCACCTCAAGTAAAGCACATTGGCAGTCACGTCGAGCAAGGGGCGCGCTCAACAAGCGCGCCCCTTTGCGCAGCCCTCAGGCCTGCGCCGTTTCTGGGAAAATTTCAAGGCGCTGCTCAGCGCTTTGATCTTTTTTGTTTTCCTCCGCACGCTGATCATCGAAGCGTACCGCATTCCGTCGGGCAGCATGATCCCGACGCTACTCGTTGGTGACTGGCTGTTCGTGAACAAGCTCGTCTATGGCCCGCACGTGCCGTTCACGGACTTCAACCTGCCGGGCTACAAAGATCCGGAGCACAACGACGTCGTCGTGTTCAAGTCGCCCACGCAGAAAGATCAGCCGTGGGATCCGAATCCCACGCTCGTGAAGCGCCTGATCGGGATGCCAGGCGATACGCTTTTCATGCGTAAGGGACAGTTGTATGTCAACGGCGTGCCCCAGCGACGAAGTTTCGGCGCAACCGGTATACAGGAATTCGACTCGGTCGATCCGCTCATGGATTGGGAGAAGCCGTTCGGTCTGAAGGCGTCACGGTTCGGAGCCGCACCTGATCAGCCGACGCATGACAACTGGGGTCCGTTCATCGTCCCGGCGAGCCACTATTTCATGATGGGCGATAGCCGCTACAACTCCAAGGACAGTCGGTACTGGGGCTTCGTCCCGCGAGAGAACGTGCGCGGCAAGCCGATGTTCGTATACTACGCCTACAATGCCGATGACAGCGACAAACCGGTGCCATTC
>JANYKY010000068.1 GCA_025357975.1 Gemmatimonadaceae bacterium | reverse complement strand
GATGAGCGAATTCAGCCGCGCCAAGCATCGCGAGTTCGGCTTTCGGCGTGAAATGGATGTGTTGCCGCAGTTCATTCCAGATCCCGACGCAGGAACTGATTCCGCCGCACAGCCATCGCCTCATGAGCGCCCTTATTTCTTATTCGTTGGCAGACTCGAAAAGATCAAGGGCCTCGAGGGCGTGATCCGGTTATTCCGGCAGTATCCGGACGCCGACCTCGTTGTGGCAGGCGACGGAAGTGAGCGCTACGCACTCGGCCAGATAGCGGGCGGGTCCGCAGGGATTCGCTTCGTTGGTCGCGTTGACGCGGAGAGGCTCGGGGAATTTTATTCGCACGCAATTGCGACGATTGTACCGTCTGTCGGATTCGAGACTTTCGGCCTTGTCCTGATCGAATCGTTCCAGGCGCGCACGCCGGTAATCGCGCGGCGCCTTGGGCCGTTTCCAGAAACTGTTGAGGCTTGTGGCGGGGGAGAACTGTTTGAAACTGATGCCCAACTTCTTGCCGCCATGAAGCGACTTCAGACGGATCCCGCTCATCGAGCTCGCCTGGCCGACAACGCCTTTCGTGGCTTCAGGCAGTTCTGGTCAGAAGACGCTGTCATTCCACGCTATCTCGATATTGTCGAGCGCGCCCGGGCTGCTTCTATACGCGTTGTCGACCGTGTTGCCACACCAAGGAGAATCGGTCTGGAGCTCGCCGGCAAGGATTAGATTCCGGAATGACGAGAGCTGGAATGGTGACGGTCGCCGGAAAACCGAATGCGGGCAAGTCGACGCTCCTTAATCGGATGATCGGCCAGAAGCTGGCGATAACGAGTCAGAAGCCGCAGTCAACGCGCGATCGGGTCGTTGGAATCATGACGACGGCGGACACCCAGATCATCATCTTCGACACACCGGGACTTCTCGAGCCCAAGTACGCGTTGCAGGAATCGATGCGATCGACCTCGCTCCGCGCGCTCTCCGACGCTGATGTGATCGTGTATTTGAGTGACGGTACGAACGGCTCACCTCCGCCTCTCACCGACGCCGCTGGGCTCGATCGCGCGCCGAAGGCGCCCGTCATCACAGTGATCAACAAGAGCGATGCGTTGAATCCCTCAAGACGTGCTGAGCTCGAAGAGGCAAACCCCGGCGCCATCATCATTTCGGCAATGACAGGTGATTCCGTCGATGAGCTCATGAAGCGAATCTCGGCACTCCTCCCGGAGGGACCGTTCCTATATCCGGATGACGATGTAAGCACGCAGTCAGTTCGTTTCTTTGTGGCCGAGATGGTGCGTGAAACAGTTCTCGAGCAGCTGCACGATGAGGTTCCGTACAGCGTTGCAGTCGGCATCGAGGAGTTCCGCGAGGGACGCTCGCCGTTGTACATTCGGGCGGTCATCTATGTAGAGCGAGACAGCCAGAAGCGAATCATCATCGGGTCTGGCGGAGCGAGAATTCGAGAAGTTGGGCAGGCCTCGCGAAAGAAGATCGAAGGCTTCGTGAACGAAAGTGTCTATCTCGACCTGTGGGTGAAGGTCGCTCCGAACTGGAGAAGAAGCACTTCCGCGCTCGAGCGTTTTGGCTATCACGTCGGAAAGGATGAGCGAGCATGAGCCTGGACAAGCAGCTGCTGGAGATTCTCGTCTGCCCCAAATGCAAGGGCGATCTCGAATATCGAGAGGCTGAATCGAGCCTCATTTGTAAGGCGTGCTCGCTTCGATATCCAGTTCGTGACGACATTCCGATCATGCTCATCGACGAGGCTACGCCGCTCTAGCGTGAAGCTTCGGTGGCCGGTGCGTTCCCCGCGGGCGGCTGCTCTACTCCTGTCGGCATTCGGAATACTGCTGGCGGGAGCAACTCGCGTACATGCTCAGACGGCGGAAACATCGAGCGGCGCTCTCTTTCTGCTTTTTCCGGTCGGAGCACAGACGGTCGGGATGGGCGAGGCAGTTGTGGCCGAGCGGCTTGGGAGCGAGTCGGTGTGGTCGAACCCCGCGGGCATCGCCCGCGATGCGAAGCGGGAGGGAGCCGTTCATCACTCCGAAACAATAGCTGCCCGCGGCGACGTGCTTACCCTCGTGATACCGCACAGGAAACTTGGGGCATTTGCGGTCTCGTTCAACCTTCTCGACTTTGGTAATCAGCAGATAACGGATGCTGGCGGAACACCGATTGGTCTCGTTCTTCCTCGCAACATTCTCATCGCCGGCACGTACGGAGCCGCGATCGGAAAGCACTTCAGTCTGGGCCTCACCTACAAGAGGCTCCAGTACCGGGTGGATTGCTCTGGGCAGTGCGCCAATGTCTCGACCTTCAGCGCTGGATCGAGTGCCGTCGATGTCGGTGCGCAG
>JANYKY010000054.1 GCA_025357975.1 Gemmatimonadaceae bacterium | reverse complement strand
TTCTCCATCATGAGGACGCGATCTGCAACGCCCAGTGCGAGCGCTCCGCCTGATCCACCTTCGCCGATGACTGTAGCGACAATGGGAACCGTGAGCGAGCTCATCTCGATGAGGTTGCGCGCGATGGCTTCTGATTGCCCCCGCTCTTCGGCGCCGATGCCCGCCCACGCCCCCATCGTATCAATGAAAGTCAGAACCGGTACATGAAATTTCTCCGCGAGCTTCATCAGTCTGAGAGCCTTGCGATAACCCTCGGGGTGCGGCATTCCGAAGTTGCGCTTGAGCAGCTCCTTGGTATCACGGCCGCGCTGCTGGCCCATCACCATGATCGTCTCGCCATCGAGTCGCGCCCATCCGCCGATGATTGCAGGGTCGTCACGGAAGGCACGGTCACCGTGAAGCTCGATAAAGTCGGTGAAGACAAGCTCGATCAGCTCAGACGTGAAAGGACGCTTTGGATTGCGTGCGACCTGAACACGCTGCCATGGCGTGAGATTTCGATAAATCTGCTCACGCAGCTCCACGAGTTTTCGCTCGAGAGGGGCGATCTCTTCGACGACGTTCATCTGACGCTCGCCAGCCATCCTCTTGAGCTCATCGATCTGCTTCTCGAGCTCGACGATCGGCTTCTCGAATTCCAGCGTTTGTCCGGACGTGGCCACCTATCTGCTCCCGCGTTGCAGGCGAACCGAGTCGTTACCAAGAAGCGAGCGCAGCTCGCTCATGGCCGTCGTATTTACCGCGAGTGTCAAACTGCGGGAACGGAGGGTGGCCCGCAACCCGTTACCGTCGCTGTATTGCACTTCGAGGGGAACTGTTCCCGGATAGGATTCGACGATAGAGCGGACTTCGTTCATGATGGTCGGCATCTGCCCTTCCTGGCGCTTCAGCTCGATCGCAATCATGACGTGCCCGTTTGCGCGCAGCTCCGCCAGCTTCGTCACCGACTCGACGACGAATGAAGGATTGTCCGCGTCCTGATCGCGCCGCGCGTAACCACCCTTCAGCAGAATTGGCACATCCGCCTTCACTTGATCTGACAGCGCCGACCACTTCTCCGGAAACACGAGCACTTCCACCGAACCCGAAAAATCCTCGATGGTAAGCCGTGCGAATTCCGCACCGCTTCGCTTGCTCGTTTGCCGCTTGATCGCCGTTACGACTACTGCTAGCGCCATCGGATCAGCCGTCCATGCACCGAGATCAGCCACCTTGTGGCTCGCAAAAAGCTCGCTTTCGACTGAGAACGGCTGCAGTGGATGTCCCGATATGTAAAAACCAAGAATCTCTTTTTCCTTCGCCAGGCGGATTGATTCAGACCACGGTGGAAGGTTAGGAAGAGTCTGCTGCGCGTGCTGGTGCTCATCCTTGTTGCCGTTCGATGCGGGAATGCCGAACATCGACACCTGGCCAGATGCGGCTTCCTCCTGCTGAAGCGAAGCCTCGCGCAACGCGGTGTCGAGGACCGTCATGTACTGCGCCCGGTGCCCGCCAAGCCCGTCAAGCGCTCCAGACGGAATCAGCGCCTCGAACACCCTCTTGTTGCACACCCGAAGATCAACGCGTGACGCGAGGTCGAAAATAGACTTGAACAGGCCCTTTTCGCGCGCCAGCAAAATAGAATCGATTGCAGACCGTCCGACGTTTCTGATACCGCCGAGGCCAAACCGGATTTTCTTGTCGCCGATGACTGTGAATTTGTAACCGGATTCGTTGACATCCGGCGGCAACACCTCGATTGAAAGCTCTCGCGCTTCATTGATGTACTTAACGACACTGTCCGCGTCACCGATCTGCGACGAAAGCAGCGCCGCCATAAAGTCGGCCGCGTGATGCGTCTTGAGCCAAGCGGTGTGAAACGAGAGAATCGAATACGCGACCGAGTGGGACTTGTTGAATCCGTAACGCCCGAATGTCTCGATCTGGGAAGAAATGTCGTCGATGATTTTTGCATCGTACCCGCGAGCAACCGACTTTTCGACAAACTTGCCGAGCTCGCTCCGAATGAGCTCCGAATCTTTCTTTCCGACAGCTTTACGCAACACATCGGCTTCGGCGAGCGAAATCCCTGCGAGCTTCTGCGCGATACGCATCACCTGTTCCTGATAGGTGATGACTCCGTAAGTAGTGTTGAGTATCTCTTCCAGCTCGGGGAGCTGATAGCTGACTTTCTCTTCACCCTTCTTGCGGCGGATGTAAACCTTGTGCATCCCCGCGTCGAGGGGCCCGGGGCGCATCAGCGCGTTCGATGCGACAAGATCGTCAAAGCGATCTGCGCGCATGCTCTTGAGCATGTCGGTAGCCAGGGGTGACTCGAACTGGAATACACCTGCCGTCTTTCCAGCGCGAAGCATCCTGAAGGTCTCCGCGTCTTCGAGCGGCAGCGTGTCGAGACCAGGCGCAGTGCCAGTGCGGGCGCGAATCGACGTCAGCGTATCAGCGATCACCGTGAGAGTCGTAAGGCCCAGGAAGTCCATCTTGAGCATTCCGACTTTTTCAAGCGCGTTCATGTCGTACTGCGTCACTACAGTGTTTTCGTCGCTGCCCGCGCCAGAGCCCCTGGAGCTTTGCGTGCACGTCGGCACGTATTCATCGAGCGGACCAGGCGCAATCACGACTCCCGCCGCGTGAACACCGGCGTGGCGTGACAAACCTTCGAGCGCAATCGCGAAGTCAAGCAATTCGCGATAGCGATCCTCTTCGCGATACAGCTTGCGAACTTCCGGAACCTTGTCGATCGCCTCTTTCACGGTGAGCGAGAAGTTCGGCATGTTCGGAATGAGCTTCGCGAGCGAATCGGTTTCGGCCGGCGTGAAGCCCAGCGTACGGCCGACATCCTTGACAGCCGCGCGCGACTTGAGCGTGCCGAACGTGATGATCTGCCCGACAGAATCGCGGCCGTACTTGTCGCGCACGTAGTCGATGACTTCGCCGCGCCGCTCGAAGCAGAAATCGACGTCTATGTCCGGCATCGACACCCGCTCTGGATTCAGGAAGCGTTCGAACAGCAGG
>JANYKY010000047.1 GCA_025357975.1 Gemmatimonadaceae bacterium | reverse complement strand
CGTCTGCCCTATCGAAACACCGGAAGCGCGTGCGTTGAGAAGTGCCGTCAGGTTGGGTGCTTCGGATTTCGAGAGCTCCTCGGTAGCACTGATGGTAGACACCGCGTTGCCGATCTCGCGCCGCGACTGCTCGCCAGCCGTACCGGTGACAACCACCTGATCGAGTGAAGTTGCAGCCGCCTCCAGCACGAAATCAACAGTGTTGGACTGGCCCGCCCCGGCCGTAACGCTCTGCCGCCTTGGCACATAGCCGATCCGTCGAGCGACGAGTGTGTGCGCACCGGGCGTAACACCCGAAATCCTGTACCGACCGTCCTGGCCAGTGTTCGCACCAAGCGAGGTGCCTTCGACCTGAACGACCGCGCCGGTGATTCCCTGCCTTGAACCTGCATCGATAACCTGCCCTGCAATGGTCCCGCCCTGGGCGCGTGCTTCCGGGGCGTCGAGTAGTACAAAGGCCAGCGTAAGAAAAAACGCGGCGAACATTGGCCATCGCGCAACGTGCTGACACAGCTTGTTTCGCATTCTCATTTCCAGGGTAGAGGGAAAGCAGCGGGGACCGCGGCGCAGCGGAGCGCCCTGGTTTCGGCCGGCGGCCGGCGCGAACTGCACCGGCGAGACCTAGTGTACCACGAATTCCAGAGAAGCGATAGACCGTTTCGGTATACCATTACCGGACCAGCTTCTAATAATGCGTTCCGAAGGTGATCAGTTGGAATGCGAGAGCTGTCCAGAGTACGATGATGGAAGAGAGGGCGAGGACGACGGTCCATACACGGGCTTGCCAGCTCCGTTTGTCAGTCCACACCGTCCACAGATTCCACAGCATCACAGCGGTTCCACCGACGAATGCAACCGCGCCGAAAATCTCGAGAAACCAGAGCATCGGGTCGAGACGATCCGTCAGATTGCCGAGATCGCCCAGGGCAATAGTGAGCCAGAGTGCCCAAGCCGTGAGCGCAGCCAGGATCGCGATTGCCGCGATCCGGCTGAAACGGTAGGCACGAAGCGCGCGAGGTTCGAGCGCCAGCGCCGCGCCATAATTTCGGCGCACCAGCGCCCGGACCGGCCACAGGAGTGCAGTAATGAGAAGCGCTGACAGGCTTGCAAGCAGAAGCGGTACAAGAAGCCCGGCGTTCTTGTACCAGGGCGGTCGATCATAAACTGTGAAAGGCGAAACTTCATCGAAGCTCAGCCGACTCACTTTTCCGTCGACGACTTTGGCCGCGAGCCTCATGTGACTGTCTTTATCGCGCCATACGTATGGTGCGGTCTCTATCCACTGACGAGGCGCACCATTCAATCCTGGCAGCGGAACGAGAAGGCTGCCATCTGGCGTAGCACCGATCTTGAGCTGACCCAGCAGACTCGCGATGCTGAGAAAACTGGATTCAGTGCGACGCGATGCATCCCACCGGCCGGCCATTGCCTTTACGTGCTCCGCGGAGGTTTTAGGGTCGATAGGCGCGATGTTTTCGGTTCCAGGGAAATAACGGTCGGCAAAATCTTCGAACACCGCTCCCCTTAACGCGCCGACTGCGCCCGCTTTGCCGGGACTGTTGAACGACGCATAAAAACCCACGCCTTCTTTCAGAAACAGGTGCAGGGAAGTGTGAAACGATTGAGTGTCGCCGAGGTGACCGATAATTTCGCGCCCGTTTACGTTGGTTTCGAAAAAGCCAAGCTCCATGCGGTCGAGCGGGGGAAGGATAGTAAGCGGCGAATTGTGCATCATCTCCGCAGTCTCGGGCTTGAGAATCTGGCGCCCCTCATACGCGCCATTCTGGAGGTGCGCGATCATGAAGTGCCCCATGTCCTCACCCGTGGACGCCATCGAGCCTGCTGGAGCAGGCCCAATAAATTCGTAACCCAGCGGTTTCCCTGACCCAAGCTTGTAGGCCTTCGACATCAGAGGTCGGAGCGCGAGTGGAAGCGGCTGCCGAAAGCTCGAGTGTTTCATGTCGAGCGGTTCGAGAATATGGTGATCGATGTAGTCGTAGAACGACTCGCCCGAAACGCGCTGGACGATGTATCCGGCGAGTGACGCGCCGTAATTCGAATAGGCAGGAGTGGTCCCCGGCGCAAAGATCCGGTTCGGCACTGACTTCTTGAGGATCGCATCGTAAGGCGGAATCATTGCTGAATCAGCCGACAGGATGTATTTCGCGTGATCCTCGAATCCGCCGGTGTGTGTCATGAGATTCCGCATCGTGACTGGCTTGCCTTCACGCGGAGGGATCTTGAAATCGAGGTAGCGGTTTATGTCCGCATCGAGGTCGATCTTCCCCTGCTCGACCTGTTGCATCACGGCGGTCCAGGTAAGCAGCTTCGATACGGAGCCTGGGCGGAAAAGCGTCAACGCCGGGTCGACAGGAATTCGCTTCGTAACGTCGGAATATCCGTAGCCCCGCTCCGCGAGAATTTTGCCATCCTTGACGATTACGACGACTGCGCCGGCGATGTCGCCAGTCTTCAGTGCATAAGGCATGTAGCCGTCGAGCCATGCGTTGACGTCACTCGCCGTCAACGCGGTAACGGTCGGCGCCGGCGGAGGGGATTGAACTGGCCGCTGCGCCGGCAGCGGGGACGCGGGGGTGAAAGCAAGAACGAGTGCGACGAATGCAGGGCGAAGGCGCATGTTCACTTCCTCGAGTTCTGCCGTGTGATTTCTAGACCGTATGGAATGGAGGCGAGCGCGCCGTTCCAATATCAGAACAATCGCCCCGGCTAGAATGGCCTCCGCAAGAAAATTGTCAAGACCGGCCGCCAATCTGGTATACCATAAACCTGAGGAACTCAGCCCATCCGCTTTGCACGAGCGTCTGGGCAGGGCGCCCAAAAAACTGCTCGGCGCCGGCGCTCATGTATTCGATTGTCCCATCAGGGACTGCCGTCCACACTTGAACCGGAATTGAATCGGCGAGGAATTTGTAGCGCGCGTCGGCCTTCATCAGCTCACGATTGGTTTCCTCGAGCTCGTCTGACGTCTCACGAAGAGATTGCTGCGCCATTTCCATCTCAATCGCCTGGGCGCCGAGAGTCTCGTTCATCACCTGCTGTACCTCGAGCAGGTCCTGAAGCTGAACGTTGGTGTTCTGAAGCTCCCGATGCATTCGCGCGTTGTCG
>JANYKY010000044.1 GCA_025357975.1 Gemmatimonadaceae bacterium | reverse complement strand
CTACGTGCAGACCGAGAGACGCTAACCGCAAAACCGGGGACATCGGTAAGTCGAGGTCGTTTAACCGATTTTTTTTGGCAGGCATCGGTTGGACGTTGCCGTGCTCTGACCGCCAAGAGCGTCCACGCCTTCGACGCCCTTCGTATCAGCCGCACGGGATCGAACCGGAGAACCAAGGCAAAACGCGATCCGATGTATAAACTCTCACGCCGCGGGGTTGCACGCGCGTGCATGTCTTCAGTCCGAAGTGAGTTCGCAATCCGTAATTAATCCGCAGTCCGCAGTGGCTGTTAGTCCGCATCACGCAATCGATAGATGTTTATCTCGGACCGGGACTACTGCGGACGGGGACTACTGCGGACTGGTTAAGCTCGCCATCCTTTCATCGCCGGGAGCGTATCTCTCTTTCTAATGCCTTCCTCAAACGGGCCGAGCAGATGCGCAATCGAATTCGCGTAGTAGCTGATGAGGCCCCGGTTGGCGGGAAGTACCGCGTATCCCTCTCCTGCCGCAACGAGCATCCGCCGCATGCGCAGCATCTTCCACGCGCGGTCAAACGTCTCCTCGATGCTCCCCTCGGCCCTGATCACGCTGGCGTTAAGCTCCCTCAGGACGTCTCGCATATCGGTCATTCGCTCGATGAGGCGGCCGCGGGGAATGAAATCACTGTCAAGCGACTGGATTGCCGCGCATGCGAGCGTCACCGGCGTAACCGGGATGATTTCGCCGATCTTCTCCATCATGCTGTCACAAAGCAGCTGCACCTTCGCGAGCCGGTCCGCCTTCGACGAGTCGAACAGGGTTTCGCCGTATTCGTCCTCCTCCGCAAGCCACGACTCCAGGGGAACGGGCGCGCCGATCACGACTGCAGCGCGACCGTAGCGCTTGAGCCTTCGTGTCACCGCGCGTGCAGAATTCCACCAGATGTAGCGGGCCACCTCGTACATCTGTGAGCTGAGTGCCGGAGTCCGGCGCCCTTCGGTCACCGCGAGCTCGCGAAGAAGCGAGCGATCTTCGAGAACTCGGTCGTAGTTGATTGCAACAGGGACGAGGTAAATGCGGTTACGATATTCCGGATCCCGGGCGACACCGATTATGTAATCCAGCAACCCGATTTTCGCCGACCTGAGCTTTCCATCGCGTGAAAGCCCGCCTTCGGGAAAGATTCCCTGCGTGACGCCGTTCTTCGTGATGAGCTGCACGTATTGCTCGAGCACGCAGTGATACAGCGGCTCCCGAAATTTTCTTCTAATGAAGTACGAGCCGAAGCTCTTGAAGATGTACTCGAGCGGAAAAGCCCTCGCCCATTCCCCGACTGCATATGAAATCGCCACTCGTCCGGTGAGCACATATCCGACAAGCACGTAATCGGCGTTTGACCTGTGGTTCATCAGGTAGACAACGATCGCGTCTTTGGGAAGCGACGCGGCATCCACCTTTCCGTGCTGGTGAACAGAAACCTTGTAGAGCGCGTTCAGAAGTGTCTTGCTCGCGAGGTATCCGAACCGGTAGTAGGCCAGGATGTTGAAGAACGGCACGATCTCGTCGATGTACCCAACGACCTTGCGCCAAACGTCCTGCTCGGCGACTTCGTTCTCCTTCGCGTGTGCCTTGACCGCCCGGGCGATAGCCGGATTCTCCATCAGCTCGGCGCGTATCCGCGGGCGCGACGTCAGCTTGAACCTGTCGATGCGACTTCCGCGCTTCTTCAGCGATCGGAGGGCACTTCTATTGATTCGGTTGCGGAGAAATCCTGCGGCCATCTTGGAGGATGAAGGGCGGGGTCCTGAGGGGCCGCGAAGATAGTACTGGCACGGCACCCGCGGTGCAACCAATCTTTCCTGCCGCCGCGGCCCTGAATTTGACATCAATATTCCCATGAACTCGACTATCTATCTCCGCCGGGCAACGGGTTTGTCGATACGACTCGTGCTCATTGCTGGATTAGCGACTGCGTGCGTTGTGTCGGACAAGGACAAGGCACCCGCGAAACTTCCGGACTCTTCAAAGGCGGTCGCGCCGGCAGTTGATACAACCACAGTCGCTGCCCTGGACACCGCCGATATCACCGCACCTACCTACGCCGTCGATTCGGCCGACACTAGCGGAGTGGCGCAAAGAATGGCAGACTCTGTTCAGGCGGACCCGACGTACAAGCACATCACCGGTCAGGCTGCCAACAGCGAGCTGAGCAAATTCCCGGCGAATATTCCGAAAGGCGGCTCGACGGCGTTGCGCGTCCAGGTTCTTCTCGACCGCGCGGGGTTTTCTCCCGGAATGATCGATGGCACGTGGGGGAAGAATGCGGCGAAAGCTCTGTCCTTTTTCAGGACCTCAGCGACTTCCGACACAAGTGCGCAGAATCCCAAAGGCGATGCATCGTCGGTACTCGGTCAATCCGAGTACCAGCAACTTCTGGCAGCTGCGGGAAGCGGAGATGTGATCACCAAATACTCCGTTACCGCCGACGATGTGAAGGGACCGTTCATCAAAATTCCCGACAACGTCTACGAGAAGGCAAAGCTCACCTGTCTTTGCTACACGTCGCCGCTGGAGCTGCTGACCGAGAAATTTCATGCGACGGCGCGGTTGCTCAATCACCTCAATCCAGGTGTTGACCTGACGAAGATCGCGGCCGGAACATCGCTCGTGGTTCCGAACGTCGCGGATTCAGCCGTATCCGCTTCGGGCACGGTCGCCAAGCTCATCATTTCGAAGACCGGCTTCTGGACGCACGCCGTCGATTCATCCGGACGGGTTCTCTATCACTTCCCGTCTACACTCGGCGCCGGATATGACCCATCCCCGACTGGCAACTTTCGCGTCACCGGCATAGCGAAGAATCCAGCGTTCCACTATCAGCCGAAGCTATTCGCCGAGGTGCCCGACAGCCGGCCGACGGCGCGATTGCCGGCGGGACCAAATTCGCCGGTTGGCGTCGTGTGGATGGGTCTCTCGAAGCCGCACTACGGAATTCACGGGACAGAGAGTCCCGAAACGATCGGTTACGCGAGCTCGCACGGATGCGTGCGGCTCACGAATTGGGATGCTCAGCGGTTGTCGAAACTGGTACGGCCGGGAACTCCGGTCGTGTTCCAGTAATACAGTTGGGGGCGTAGACAGTGCACGGGATTGATTTGCTACCGAAGCGTTGCGGTGTCCCATTGTTCCTGGCCGGTGGCGATCCCGGCGACCGCGCCCAGGACAAGACCGGCACTTCCACCAAGCACGCCGACCAGGCCGGCAGCTTGGCTTTTCGAGCAGATGAAGATGCACCACTCTGGTCCGCAGCCGAAGTTAGGTGTGCATGACGTTGCATTGTTGTCGGAGTAAGTCGCCGCACCGAGGATTGCTCCTGATACTGCACCGATTCCGAGGCCGATAAGTCCCTTTATCAAAGCGCCCTTAGCGCGACTGCGTCCGCCGCTCACTTCGATTTTAGTCATCTCTCTCTCGGCGGTCGCTCGAACGGCCTGAGAGGCTCCCTCGGGCATCACGCGCACCGAGTCTCCCTCCACGCCGATGAACGAGCCGATCAGCGGCCGCCCCTCGGTACGGGTGACCCGCACGCGAACACCTGTCTGGATCTGGTTGACTCGCTGTGCGTCCGCATTCGATGCGAGCACAACCGAAGCAACAACAGCGATCAACGCGAAAATCCTATTCATTTTTTTCTCCTGAAGAAGTCGTTGATGATGGGCGCATTGCTTTCGGAGGGAGATACGTCGTGTGACGTAGGCGTTATTTCGAAACGGTTTCGTCGGTCGTCGGTCGTTGGGGCTGGGATGCTTCGGGCGAGCTCATCCTCATCGCGAGCAGACCGGCGCGCCGGCGTCTCCACTTGGCTAAGGACTACAGCCGGTCTGCGCGCTCCTGCGGACGCTCGCC
>JANYKY010000018.1 GCA_025357975.1 Gemmatimonadaceae bacterium | reverse complement strand
CGCGATAAGGGAGTCGAGTTTGTAATCACCAAGCACAATCAGCCGGTAGCGCGGCTCGTTCCGGTTCTCAACGATGCGCAAAGCAAGTTCATCGGCCGCCGCGCGAGTGTGATAGCCGTAAGCGGCGACATTGTCGAGGGAACCGCGCCGGACTGGGAAGCATAGAGTTTGTCACTCGAGAGTTTCACCTGACTCGAACTGGCCAATCAATTCCAGTAATCCGGCGGCCTCCCACGATTGATTTCTTTTCTGTTCAGAGAGAGGAATCAAGACTCCTGCGGTTTCGAGTTCGTGAAAAGCCTTGTAGATCGATGGCCGCGAGCCACCTGTTGCTGCCTGAGCCACCGGCGCCGAGATCATTGGGTGTGCCGGCAGGATGTCGATCACCTTCCAGGCCACCGAGTCCAACCGTGGGTTTGCTGATGCCCCCAATTCTGCACGCCAATCCTTGATGAGATCCTGAACCGCGTTCAGGTAGCTCTTGGCCAACGTCGCTGAACGCGCAGTCGCGTCTGCGAACAACTCGATCCAGTCTGACAGCCCTTCGTCCTCCCTGTACCGCGTCAAGCCCCGGATATACCGATCTTTTGACTTGGCAAGAATGACGCTGATTGGAGGGACGTATGATGAGGCGATCTTCCGGCGTCTTAGAACTATCTGGATGAGCGCTCTTCCGGTTCGGCCGTTTCCATCCTCGAATGGGTGAATCGTTTCGAACTGCGCATGGACGAGAGCAGCCTGAACCAGCGGAGACAGAACGTCGTCGTTGATTACTTCACAGAGATCGGCGAGCAAGCCAGGTACGTCTTCAGGGGGCGGAGGCACGTAATCAGCCCCGCAGGGATTATGATCGTTCCCGCCAATCCAGTTTTGCTGAGTCCGGACATTTCCTGCAACGTGGCTATTCCATCCACCCTTCATCAGTAAGTGGTGGACGGATTCAATTTCCTTCACCGAGAACTGGTCGACTATTGCAGCTTTCTCGATCGCAAGTTCCATCGCGTCTATGCTAGACAGAATTTCCAGGGCGTTTGGGCTCGGTTTTCCTCCTGATTCTTTTCGGGCTTCTGCCTTCGCGAGCTCCCGTACACCGAGCTGCATACCCTCGACCTTGGAAGACGCGATGGATTCGGTGCGCAGTAGTAAGCGCGCCAATGGCCTCAGGCCAGGCTTTGCGACTTCATTCAGTGCCCTGATTGCATTTTCGGCTTCTGAAATCACCCCGAACACATGAGCGTCAAGAATCAGTCTTGTCGAGAGGAGGGCATTTGGAATAAATACCTTGTACTTGCACGCTTTTTTATAGTTGACCGGCGCGTTGATGGTGCTATTGTGCTGCCATGTCCTCAACTCATACCGTCCTGACATTCGGACTCCCGAAATGACTTAAAAGCTTGATGAATAAGCCATAATAATGTTGTGGGCTTAAACCTAACCATGGCCCTGCTTAAGAAGCTTACACCGACCTGCCTTACATCAGTTATACTTAGGTTTACGCCCTAGTCCTAATTATAGGTCACCGGTAATCACGTTTTGTAGCCTCGGGCCAAGTTTGGCAAAGAGCCGAATCACTAAACAATATGTAATGATATTAGTCACCTGATGACTATCTTGTGACTATGAAACAAGTCAAAGTGGCGGAGCTCAAGGCGAAGCTCAGCGAATACCTGAGATGGGTCAGAAAAGGAAACGAGGTAACGGTCTACGACCGGAATGAACCCATCGCTCGATTGGTTCCATTCACGGCTGGCGGCCCGCTCGTAGTTCGAGAATCGGTGCACAAATACGGGACGCTTCGCGACATCGAGTTGCCTCGTCCTGTGAAGCTCGAGCGGGATGTCGTTGACGTTCTCCTCGAAGATCGTAATCGCGAAAGGTGATTGCCTATCTGGATTCGTCGGTCATTCTCCGTATTGTTCTTGGACAAACCGGCCACCTGACGGAATGGAATCGGATTACGAAAGGTGTGGTCAGCCGTCTCGCTGAAGTCGAGTGCATGCGGACTATTGACAGGCTGCGAATCGCGGAAAGTCTCACGGTAGAAGAATCGGCGCTTCGGCGCGAGGTGATCTATCGTGTGCTCGATGGCCTCGACCTGATCGAGCTGACAAGTGCCGTCCTGCATCGGGCCGCCCAGCCGATGTCCACCTCACTTGGTAGTCTCGACGCAATCCATCTCGCCACAGCCGAGCTATGGCGAGAGACGCGCGGACAAGAAATAATATTTGCTACGCACGATCGTGAGCTGGGGCTCGGTGCGCGGGCGAGCGGATTCAAGGTGATCGGCGCGGGCTAGAGGCTACCCGATGCCAGAACCACCGTAACAATCAGTTGGCCGTCATGGATCTCAAACAAAGCGCGGTAATCTCCGTGCCGCAAACGATACTTGTCATCGCCGCTCAGCTTCTCAAAGGAAAGCCGCGGCTCGCTGTTTTTATATTGGCCTGATTCTCTAATCTCCCGTAGGTTTGGGCTCACAAATGCCACTAATCGACGACCTTCGGATCGCCCTCGGCTCCTCCTACTCCATCGAGCGAGAGCTCGGCGGCGGAGGCATGAGCCGCGTCTTCGTCGGCGAAGAAGTAGCACTTGGCCGAAAGGTCGTCGTAAAAGTTCTCGCGCCCGAGCTCGCCGCGGGTGTTAGCGCCGAGCGTTTTCAGAGAGAGATCAAGCTCGCTGCGCAGCTCCAGCATCCGAACATCGTTCCGGTTCTCGCGACGGGACTGGCGGCAAGGCTTCCGTATTACACGATGCCGTTCGTCGACGGACTCTCGCTCCGTCAGCGACTCGAGCGAAACGCTGGCGTCCCCATTGGGCAGGCGATCGCAATCCTCAAGGATGTCGCTCGCGCGCTTGCATATGCACACGATCACGGAATCGTCCATCGGGACATCAAGCCGGAAAATATTCTTCTTCATGATGACGCCGCGGTCGTAACCGATTTCGGGATTGCGAAAGCGCTCAGCGCCGCGCGCACCGACGCACCCGGCGGAACCCTCACGCAAGCAGGCGCGTCACTCGGCACACCTGCCTACATGGCTCCTGAACAGATATCTGCCGATCCGGATGTGGATCATCGTGCGGATATCTATTCGTTCGGATGTGTTGGGTACGAGCTGCTGACGGGAGCGGCGCCATTCGCGCATCGCACGCCGAATCAGTTGTACGCGGCGCATATCACCGAGAAGCCGGCGTCATTGAAAGATCGTCGGCCCGATTGCCCGGATGTTGTAGCCGCTCTCATTATGCAGTGCCTCGAGAAAGATCCGGCTAACCGACCTCAGTCAGCGCGCGACATACTACGCGCCCTCGAAGCCGTACAGACAACTTCGGCACCAGTGCCGACCGCGTTTGCTGGCGTATCTGCACCAAAGCCTGCACGACGGGGCCGGTTGATGGTAGTCTCGGCAATTGCAGGCATTGCTGTTTTTTCTGCGGTTGCCGCATATGCGACGAGGGGCAAGCCAAAGGCCGACATCCACTCTCTCGCAGTGCTTCCGTTTACGAACATCGGTGGTGACACGGCGAATGCATATTTCGCCGAGGGAATGTCGGACGAGATTACGACGGAGCTTGCTACAGTTCCAGGCCTCACCCTCGCTTCGCGAAGCGCAGTCGCGAGATTGAAGGACACGGACGCGTCAAGAGTGGGGCAGGCGCTCGATGTCGGCGGAGTAATAGAGGGAACGGTGCGGCGGTTCGGCGATCGCATGAAGCTGACCGCACAGCTCACCGACGCGGCGAGCGGGAAAATCCTCTGGGCAAAGAGTTATGAACAGCAGTCGAAGGACGTCTTTGCCGTTGAAGACAGTATCGCGAAATCAGTCGTTGCTGCATTGCAGCTTCGATTGAATGCGAATGACGCGAACGCGGCTGGCGTAACGAGCGCTCAGGGAACCAAGGATCTCGCCGCTTACGATCTCTACCTGCGGGCGGAATACCTTCTTCGACGTCGCGGGAATTCTCTCTACACAGCCCTCAAGCTTTTTGAGCAGGCGACCGATAAGGATCCAAACTTCGCCCGAGCATATGCGGGCTACGCGATGGCGGCGTCCCTCGTCCCCACATACACGAGCACGCCAGCCGATTCGATCGTTCCGCGCGGACTGAAAGCGGCGAGGCGCGCGATTGCAATCGATCCCAATCTTGCCGATGGACACCTTGGGCTCGCCAATCTGCTGCTGTACGACTTTGCGTGGGATGATGCACAGAAAGAATACCAGCGAGCTCTCGACATCGAACCGAAGAATGCGACGGCTCACCAGTGGGCCGCTGACATGATGTACGCGATTGGCAGACCGCGCGACGGACTCGCGAACCTGCGCCGTGCGGCCGAGTTGGACCCTTCATCGCCGGTTGTTCACACCGATATGGGTTACTTGCTTCTCGTATTGGGCGAGCACAAGGACTCGCGGATGGAAATCTCAAAGGCGATGGAGCTCGACAGCTCGATGACCTTCAACGAGGGAAACCTTGCGAACTTGTTCTTCGTCGAGGGCAGGTATGATTCGATTCCGATAATAGATCACGGCAGGAGCAAGCGGTCGCCATCTGAGTTCCGGCTCGCAGCCCTCATAAAACAAGGCAACACCGCGCACGCGAGAAGTCTTGAAGACAGTATCATGGCGGAATTGAATGTCCCTAAGGGAGACCCGGCCGGAATCGGGCATGCTATAGTGTATGCAGTCACGAACAAGCCTGACTCGGCCTTCTTCTGGCTGAACCACATGGTCGATGTAAAGTCGGGATTCCTGTTGGCCGGCGGTATTCCCTGTTATACGCTGTTCGCGAATCTCTACAGCGATCCGCGCTGGGACACGCTGCTCAAGCGTATCAATTCGGTACGCTGCCAGCGCTAAGTTTCAGCTTTGATCAGAAAAGCTACTTCGTTGCCTGTATCTGGATTTCGACAGAGCGAAGTCCATTCGACGCTTTCAGACCAAGGGAATTGGAAGTGGTGCGAATCATCGCATCACCAGAGCGTGCGAAGGAAATGATTTCGTTGGTGC
>JANYKY010000507.1 GCA_025357975.1 Gemmatimonadaceae bacterium | reverse complement strand
CCACCAAGTCGGGCACACCTCATCCGTATCAGGTGGGTAACTTCACCTCGAACTACTATCGAATGCAGTTGGCTGCCCGCATCAGCTTCTAAGGTTGTTTGGAAAAAAAGCGGGCACGGGCAACAGTCCGTGCCCGCTTTTTTTGTGAAATTCCCGTTCGAACAGATGGCTGTTGCACCGGGCTGGTACAGCACGTACGTTAGGCTTGTAGGACCTCGTTCCCAAGGTCGAGCGGCTCAATGACAGTCCCCCGAAGCTGTTTCACAAAACTGTCTCTCTTGCACTGCGCTACGTTCGCGCTTGCACTCGGCATCGCCAACCATCCCGCAATGGCCCGTGCGCAAGATCTGCAATCGCGCGCATCGATAGTTGTGGCCTTCGTTACCGACAGCTCAGGGCGTCCGCTCGAAGGTGCTGAGGTCGAAGTTGTCGGCACTTCACTTCGCGGGAATACGGACGGTCAAGGCCGCGTCGCGCTGCTCGCGGTGCCTGCGGGCAAAGCAGTTCTTCGCGTTCGCCGGCTTGGCTTCGCCGAACAGAAAATCTCTATCTCGGTAACTCCCGGAACACTCGATGAAGGCCGTTACAAGCTGTTGCCTGTCGCAGCGAACCTGCGGGATGTTACAGTCCGGGCTAGTCAGCTTAAGCCCGAGCGTTACGCAAAGACCGGTCGCTTTGACGATTTCTACAGGCGCCGGTCTGAAGCCTATGGAACGTTCCTGACCCGCGAGGACATCGACGCTCGCGCAGCGCAAAAACCTGAAGATCTCGTTCGCATGGTACCGGGTGTTCGCATCCGTTACCGCGGTATGACCCCCTACATCCAATTCCTCAGGTGCGAGTCAGTCAACGTCTACATCGACGGCATTCGCAGCCACGATGGATTTCGAGACTTTACAAGCCTGAGTCCGCTCGATATCGAGGCGATGGAGGTTTACCACGGCATCGCAACGGTGCCTCCCGAGTTCAGCCCCGAACCCAACGACTGCGCCGCAATCGTCGTATGGACGCGATGGCACGGAGCCCAGAAGTAAGCTTTTAGAAGACCTTGAGGTTGATGTAGCGCTTCGGGTTTTTCTTGAGATCAACCATGATCGAATCCATGTGCTGGATTAACGATCGCACATCGTTGTAAGCTCCCGGGTCATTCAGCGCCAATCCAACCGATCCTGGTCCGCTATTGGCCTTCGCAATCACAGAGTCGAGCTTGGCACTCGTCTTTTTAAAATCGGCGGAGAGCAGTGCGAGATTTTCTGTCGTCGCGCGGACGTTCTTGAGTGTTGAATCGATCTTGGACGAGTCGACACCCGACGTCGCCTTGCGTAGCGATGCCTGGGTCAAGCTGAGCTGGCGATTCTGCTCTGCGGCGACGGCGCTGAATTGCGACACCAGCTTGTTCATGTTGAGAATGAGCGCGTTCGACGACCCCATCGCCTTGCGCAAATCGGTCACGCCGCCCGCCGCGACCAGCTCTTTCTGAAGCGCAGTTGTGATCACGTTTACCGATGTCGCGATGGAGTCTGCCTTACCAGTGAGCTCAGCTATTCCAGGCGCTGACGGGCCGACCTGCATTGTGTCGTTCGGTGGAATCGACCGTGCGTTGGGGCCCTTTGGCGTGAGGGCGATTGCCATGTCGCCGAAGATTCCGTTCGGGATGACGGTCGCTACCGTACCCTGCGGAACCTTATAGGTCTTGCCGACGCGAAATGTGGTCAGCACGGTGCCGTCCTGGCGAAGCTCGACACCATCCACATAGCCGACGTTCACACCGGCAAGGAGTACCGGCTGACCTTGCTTGAGGCCTGAGGACCACGGGAATTTCGCATATAGTGCGTAACCTTTCGAAAGCCCTCCGCGCGCGAGCCAGAGAGAGCCGACAATGGCAACGAGGATGGCGAGCGCCATCACAATGCCAACGAGTACGTCGTCGCGTTTCTTCATGCCTGTAGGTAAGGTGCGAGCAATAGTGCGGTGAGCGCGTCGAGAACGAGAATCGCCACCGATGTGATGACCACGGCCTGAGCCGTACTCCGGCCGACACCTTCAGCGCCGGCAGTCGTGTTATAGCCTTCGTAAGAGCAGAAGAAAGCTATGGCGGCGCCGAAAATGGTCGCCTTGATGATACTATAGATGATCTGGAAAGCCGAAAACGCGAGGCGGAGCCCTTCCGAAAAGTCGGTCGATGTGACATCGGTGGCCAGGATCGCCGTAGCGAACGCGGTCGCGACTCCGATGGCATTGGCGAGAATTGTCAGCATTGGAACCATGATGATCGCGGCCAGCAGCCGCGGAACAACCAGGTAGCCGATCGGATCGTAGGCGAGAGTCTCGAGCGCGTCGATCTGCTCCGTCACGCGCATCGTTCCAATTTCGGCCGTAATTCTCGCGCCAACCCGACCCGTCAGTACAAGCCCGGTCAAAAGAGGCCCGAGCTCGAGGATGATCGACTGTCGCGCGATCAATCCCACAACCGAGAGCTGCACACCGCCAAATAGCTGGTACCTGGTCTGAAATGCCGTGACGGCTCCGATGAACGCCGCGACTATCGCTGCGAGCGGCAGGGAATCGACGCCGATGTTCCTCATCTGCCGGACCGTTTCTGCAGCGTACGTTTTCGGGTCCCCGAGTGCGCGGCCGATATCGCGCATGAAGTAGCCGCGCTCGCCGACCTTGGCGAACAGCGACTTTGTCGCGCGGAACGTCAGGTCTTCACCCGCACGAAAAGGAACGCGCCGACGATCCCGAAGAAGATGCTAGGCGTCCACGCCGCAATTTCCGGCGGGACGAGACCGTTTCCACCCATTCCTTTCGTAAGCTGCACCAGAAAAATGAAGATGACTGTGGTTCCCAGCGCCAGTCCCACCCCGTAGGCCGACCCGCCCCGCTGGGTGCTCGTTGCGAGAGATGCCGCGAAAAGAAGAATGATCAGGCTCGTCACCGGAATCACGATCTTGAGCATCTGCTCGACCTTGAGCTTGTTCACGTCCGCGCCGGAGCGCTCCATCGACCTGATGAACCGTCCTAGCTCCCTGTAATCCATGTCAGTTGGGGCTTTGGGCGTCAGTATCAGGTCTTCCGGTTTCTCGACGAATCGATTGTCGCGCGCTGAATCGAATGAATATGCAATATCCTCGAGCGAGTCCGTGAGCACATGCATGGTTCCCTTCTTCAGCGTCCAGCCCGTTTTCGGTGCGTATCGCGCGTTCACCGCCGACAGTATGTACGAGGGATACGCTGGACCTTTGCCTTTGCGCTCGATCGTCATTCCGTCGATTGCCTTTGCCATGACATGCAAGCCCTGCACCTTGTAAATCCGTCCGCCATCGGCCGTATAGGCGAAATTGTACCGCTCGCTACGCGATGAGACAGTCTCATTTTCCAGTAGCTGCAGCTTGTGCTTGGTTGCGCGAGGGGCGACTTCGCCGAGCACCAGACCGAGCCCGCTGGCAATCGCGGCGCCCAGAAAAATCGGTGCTATGAATCGATAGAAGCTGACTCCCGATGCCTTCGCGGCAGTGATCTCGGAGTGCCTCGTAAAGGCGCCGATCGAAAAAACCGTCGCGAAGAGAACAGCGGCGGGGAGGATCAGGAAAACCGAATCGGGGAGTCCGTAGACATAGCTCAACGCGATGTCCCCGGGCGGCAACTTCCTGGCGAGATACTTGTCCAGATTGTCCGTGATATCAAACAGAATCACGAGA
>JANYKY010000093.1 GCA_025357975.1 Gemmatimonadaceae bacterium | reverse complement strand
GAACCATCGGGATCTGCGCCCGCACGACCTGCGGCGCCGCTGCGAATGTGCCGGCCGAGACGCAGCCGCTGATGAAGACGTCGACCTTGTCCGACGAGATCATCTTTCGATAGACGGTGACCGCCTCCTGCGGCTCGGACTTGTTGTCCTCGACGATGATCTCGATCTTCTTGCCGAGCACGCCGCCCTGGCCGTTGAAGTACGCGGCGGTGATCTCGAGGCCATCGCGCCACGCTCGATCGATCGTTGCGGCATAGCCGGTGAGGCCGGCCGAGACACCGACCTTGTAGGTTTCCTGCGCAACGGCGGCACCGGCGCAGGCGCCAGCGATCATCACGGCGCCGGCGGCCGAAGCCAATCGAGCGAGCAGCATTAGGTTTTCCTCCCTGGCGCACGCCGTGCCTCGGCGCGGTCGACGATACATCCGTGGCTCGCTCTTGTTCGCGAGTGCAAAACCGAGCGGCCGCATTTGCTGCTCGTCGGAACCCTAGACAAAGATGTTTTCCTCGGCGACATACCAGTGATTCGCGCCGCAATAGAGACTGCTGGAACCTCCGAGCTGGTTCATTGGACCGGCTTCGTTCAAGATGCAGAGCTCAGTGCACTCAACACTGGAGCTGTTGCGCTTTTGCTGCCATCGGCCGCAGAGGGATTTGGTTTGCCCGCGGTCGAAGCGGCCGCGTGCGGAACGCCTGTCATTGCTACCACCGAGAGTCCACTTCCCCATCTACTTGCCGGTGGTGGCGTCTTCGTAAAGCCGGGAAACGAACCCGCGCTTGCAGATGCAATGTCGACCCTCTGGCTCAGTCAGGTCGTCCGCGACGAGATGGGGCACCGCGCGCTGATGCAAGCGAATAAGCTGACGTGGGATCGAAGCGCGCGATCGGCTCTCGAATCAATCCGCAACGCGGCCGGGAAAAGATCGACGGCGATTGCTCACGTTTCGGCGGGCGGAGCGCCAGCATGAGGGCAATACTCACCTGGCATTCGGTAGACGACTCCAATTCACTCATTTCTGTTACGGCTTCGCAGCTCGAGCGGCAACTCGACTGGCTTGCTTCGGGGAAAGTCCTGGTCCTGCCGGTTTCAGCCCTTGTTACATCGACTGACGATGTGGATGCGATTGCTCTGACCTTCGACGATGGATTCACGAATTTCTCGAGCATCGCCGCGCCTTTGCTCCAGGAACGCAATCTGCCGGCTACCGTCTTCATCGTCCCATCGAAAGTTGGAGGGACGAATTCGTGGGACGTCAGTAGCGGCCGTCCCGAAATCCCGCCGTTGCGGCTGATGACATGGGATGAAATTCGTCGAGTCGAGCAGCAAGGCATTGAAATTGGCGGGCACGGGTTGACGCATGCCTCGCTGGCTGGCAGGGATGCTACCTTTCTCGCCGCGGAGATCGAAGAGTGCACGTCAATCATCGAGGCTTCGCTCGGGAAGCGGCCGTCGTGCTTCGCGTATCCGTATGGCAAATATGATCGAGCGACCCTCAGTGCCGTGTCAAAAACGCATGCAGCTGCGTGCACCACGCGGTTCGACTTCGTGACAGCCCTTGATGCCCCACACGAGCTGCCGCGCCTGGACAACTATTATTTTCGCGACAACCGCATGCTCGAGTCGTGGGGGACGCGGCGATTCGCTGCTTTTGTCAAGTTTCGGAAGGCTGGACGCACAGTAAGAAAGGCAGTTGGACAAGCGACCGAACGACGTCGCTGAGCCCATTGTGATTTCGGTTATCGTACCCGCCTATAATTCAGCGCGCTTCCTTCCCGCATGTCTCGACGCCCTGAGCTCCAGCGATTTGCCGCGGAGCGAATGGGAGTTGATCGTAGTGGACGATGCGAGCACCGACGCTACGCCAGGTATCGCAGCATCCGCTGACAAGTGCGCGCGAACCGGCGATAATCCTCGCGGCCCGGCTTACGCGAGGAATGCCGGTGCGAGGCTCGCTGCTGGTGAAATACTCGTGTTCGTCGATGCCGACGTGGCTGTTCACCCCGACTCACTTCGGTTGCTCGATGCGCGCCTCAAAGCCGATCCCGGGCTTGTCGCCGTCTTCGGAGCTTACGACGAAACTCCGGATGCGTCGTCGATCGTATCCCGCTATCGCAATCTCCTGCACCATTACGCGCATCGTCAGAATGCCGGTGAAGTGCCGACGTTCTGGGCCGGTTGCGGTGCTGTCCGGACGCGGGCATTTCGCGACGTCGGCGGATTCGACGAAGCGCTTTATGAGAGCCCGCAAATCGAGGATATCGAGCTCGGATACCGCCTCAGTCGTAACGGGCGCATTCTTCTGGACCCGACAATTCAGGCGACGCATTACAAGAAATGGTTTTTCTGGCCGATGATGCGAACTGATTTCAGGGATCGCGCGGTTCCATGGGTGCAACTGCTTCTCGAACAACGGCGGGAGCAGCGAGAATCAGCACCGAGTCTCGGGCCGAAGGCACTCATTGCTACCGCCGTCGCCGGATCCGCCGTCATCTCCAGCCTGATTGGCCTGGCCGGCGTCGGACGTCCGGCATATGTGCTCTCGCTCATCCTTCTGGTAGTCTCCCTGATTTTGAATCGGGATCTGTACCGGTGGTATTACGAGCGCGGCGGCATGCGCCTCATGTTAATCGCAATACCACTACACTTCATGTACCTGCTTCTCAGCGCAGCCGCCGTACCTGTCGGGGCCGCACTTTATCTTGTTTCCGGTGAGCGAGCCACGCCTTTGCGACGCAACGCCTGAATGACTGACGCGCCCCGCATTTTCTCGGAAGAGTACTATCAGCGCATGCGTCTTCTGGAAGAAGGCGCGTGGTGGAACGCGGGCATGCGTGACATCGCTTCTTCGCTTCTCACGACGGTCGAGCTGCCGGGGAAGGGCATGTTGCTGGATGTGGGATGCGGATCAGGTCAGACGATGGAGTGGTTCGCGAGAAATCACCCCGAGTGGGAGACTTCAGGAGTCGATATTTCGCCGGACGCCGTGGCCGCGGCTCAAAAGGCAGGGCTACCAGTCGTTATCGGCAGTGCGACAATGTTGCCCTTCTCCGACCGGTTCGCCGACCTCGTAATAACCTTCGACGTTCTTCAGCATCTGCCTCTTCCTGCCGGTGACGCTGAAGCGTTGGCAGAGATGAAAAGGGTGTTGCGCCCCGGAGGTTTTCTGCTGATAAGGACCAACTGCCAGTCGTACCCGCCAACCGTCGATGATCCGGCGAACGCATTCAGGAAATATCAGCCCAGCCTGCTCGAGCAGCGCATGCGGGACGCGGGGTTCGATGTGGTGCTCATGAGTCGTGCGAATGCGTTGTTGGGACTGGCAGAGATTCCGCGCGAGCTGCGCGCCACGAAACGCGAAGGCAGCGGATATCACGGGATACTCGCTGCCGCACCAGTAAATCGTGGACTCGTCTACTCCGCCAAACGCAAAGTGCTCAGGACTGAGGGAACCATGATTGCCGCTGGTGCTCGGCTCCCGTTCGGAAGATCCATCCTCGCATTGTGCCGAAAGCCATTGACTGTCTCCCCAAAATCCTGATCGATGAGCATCACAAAAAAAGAGCAGCGCAAAATCGCACTCGTCGGATGCGGTGAGGCGGGTTACGATATCCATCTTCCGGCACTCGCGTCAATGAAACGTTGCGAAGTGGTTGGGGCCTGCGATTCTGACGATGGCCGGCGGGAACGTGTTGCAAAGAGATACGGAACTCCCGTCTTCGAGACCGTCGGCGAAATGCTCGATCGCTCGAAACCAGATGTGCTCATCGTTGCGACGCCGCCCGATTCTCA
>JANYKY010000443.1 GCA_025357975.1 Gemmatimonadaceae bacterium | reverse complement strand
GCGTGGTGCTGGCGGTGTTCGACCTCACCGCGTCGCGGCGGGTGGAAGCCGTGCGGAGAGATTTCGTCGCGAACGTGTCGCACGAGCTTCGCACACCGCTCACAATCGTCGGGGGATTCGCCGAGACACTGGCTGAAGACGATCCTCCTGCGAGCGTCCGAAAGGAGTTCGCAGGGATGATCCTCTCGAACACGCGACGCATGCAGCGCATCGTGGACGATCTGCTCGACCTTTCGAGAATCGAATCCGGCGGCTGGATCCCCAAGCCAGAAAAGATCGACGTCGCGGAAGTCATCGCTGACGTCGTCAGCCCTCTCGAACCCGCCGCCACCGCAAAAGGTCTCTCGGTCAGAACTTACATCCCGGCTAACGCCCAAACGGTCTATGCGGATCGCACTGCAATTCGGCAGATCCTGGCCAACCTCATCGAGAATGCAATTCGGCACACCACAGAAGGAGTCGTCACTGTTTTCGCCGAGCCGGATCCAGCCGGGGTATGGGTTGGTGTTCGTGACACCGGAGAAGGCATTGGCTCCGATCACCTCAATCGAATCTTCGAACGTTTTTATCGGGTGGATTCGGGACGGTCGAGAGAACAAGGCGGCACCGGGCTTGGCCTCGCAATCGTCAGACATATGACCGAAGCGCACGGAGGCCGCGTCCGCGCATCGAGTACCCCGCAGCAAGGGACTTCCATCGGCGCGTTTTTTCCGTTTCAAAATGTTGCTTCCTGAACCACCGCTTCGCGCTTCACAAAAGTGCCGGGGGTTTGGGTCATTCGCACATTATCATTGAAAATGACCACGTCCGACAGGAACTCTCGCGATGTTCGAATTGCGGCCATCGACATTGGGTCGAACTCAATCCGTCAGATCGTCGCAGACGTGTCGCCTGCCGGGGTGATCAGGGTCGTGGACGAGATGAAAGCGGCGCCGAGGCTGGCAGCTGGAATTCATGAGACCGGCAGGCTCAGTAGCCATTCGATGGCCGCCGCTCTCGCAGCGCTCAATCGCATGTCCGCCCTAGGAAAGCAGTTGGGAGCAAAGCGCCGCCGGGTCGTAGCGACAAGCGCCGTGCGAGAAGCATCCAACGGAGGTGAATGGCTGGCGCTCGTGAGAAAAGAAACGGGAATGCGAGTCAGCATTCTCGACGGTGTCGACGAGGCCCGACTCAGCTTTCTCAGCGCTCTTGCACACTTCGACCTCGCTTCGGGCCGAGCGATTGTGATCGACATCGGTGGCGGATCGCTCGAGCTTGCGCTCAGTGCAGACGGGCTGGTCGAGCGGCTGATTTCGCTGCCATTCGGCGCCATTCGTGCCACAGAAAAATATTTCTCGAAGGGAATCACTCCTGCGGCGATGCAGAAACTTCGGCGCGTCGTGAGAAAGAGGCTCGCTGAGGAGATTTCCCCTCAGGACTGGACAGGAGCGCAACTGATCGGCTCCGGTGGGACATTCACAAATCTTGCCGGGATGGTTCTCGCGCGACACGGAGTGCAAACCGCACGGACTGTCCACGGTACGCGCGTCACGCGAGTCGACCTCGAGCACATTGTCGATGCCCTCTCCGCGCTGTCGCCGGCTGAGCGTCTCGCAGTGCCGGGATTGAACCCTGGCCGCGCGGACATCATTACCGCGGGGCTGGCCGTTGTGGCAGAAGTTCTTGCCACGTTCGAGGCGAAAGAAGTCGTCGTCTCGGGTTACGGTATACGAGAGGGAATTCTTCTGGAGCTGGCGCGGGTGACACCGAAACCTGCGGATCCGGGAGAAGCTCGCGAGCGCTCAGTGCGCGAGCTTGCGGAGCGATCGCACTTCGAAGAGGGACACGCGCGACACGTTCAAAAGCTCGCCCTTCGGCTGTTCGATTCAATCGGCACGCGGCTTGGTGCAGGCCCCGATGAGCGGCAGATCCTTGCGGATGCCGCACTGCTGCATGACATCGGATACCACATCAACTACGACAAGCATCACAAGCATTCATATCATCTGATCACGCATGCTGAGCTGCTTGGAATGACTCCTGTCGAGCAAGTCGCGATTGCGAACATTGCGCGCTACCATCGTGGCGCGGAGCCGAAGCGTTCCCACGGAAATTTTGGCCCTCTCAGTGCTGCATCGCGCGATCGAGTGACGCGGCTCGCGGCTCTACTTCGTGTGGCTGATGGCTTTGACCGCGGACATGCGGGCGCTGTTGAAGACATTCGGGTGCGTTGGCTCGACCGCGCGATCCGGCTGATTCCGGTTCCTTCGCCAAAAGCGTCGAGCATTCGCCTCGAGCTGTGGGGCGCCAGCAAGAAATCGCGGTTGCTATCGGAGTATGCCGGTGTGCCTGTGGAGATTGTTGCGCCCGGCGGGGCAACCTTCACTCACGAAGATGATGGGACACCCGCGGATTAGTTGCTGGCTGACTGACTCTTGGCTATCGGCATCGTCTGCGCCGGTATGACCACGATTGGTTGTGTGGGATCACTAGCCGCAACCGGGAAAGATTCTTCTGTCACCATTCCCCAGCTGTCCCGCAGCAATAGCTCATGCGTCGCACGCACTGGCTCGTCTTTCAGCGGCACTCGCTGGGTGTATGACCCATCCGAGTCCAGCTCCCACGCCTGACGATTGTCCTCCAGCAAAGTCTTCAACAGCGAGTGCAGACGCGGGTGCAGCGAGCGGTCGTCCACTGGAGCGACGGCCTCGACCCGGCGATCGAAGTTGCGCGGCATCCAGTCGGCGGATCCGAAGTAGAACTCTTCTTCGCCCGCATTTCCAAAGTAGAAAACTCGCGAGTGTTCCAGAAATCGCCCGATGACACTGATGACGCGTATATGATCGCTGACTCCAGCTACGCCTGGCCGCAGACAGCAAATGCCGCGAACGATCAGGTCGATCTCGACTCCTGCCTGCGAGGCTTCGTACAGGGCCTCGATGGTATCTCCGTCCACTAACGCATTCATCTTCGCGATGATTCGGCCGCCCTTCCCTTCCCTCGCATACTTCGTCTCGCGGTCGATCAGCTCGCGAAAACGTTGCCTCATGTCGCCGGGAGCAACGAGGAGCTTGCGATAAAGGCGTTGTCTCGAGAACCCCGTGAGCGCATTGAAGAGGTCGCTCAAGTCGGCGCCCATCGACGGACTGCAGGTAAAAAGTCCGATATCGGTATAGATCCGCGCCGTCTTCGAGTTGTAATTGCCTGAGCCGACGTGAGCATACCGTCTGATCCCGTCGCCCTCCCGCCTCACGACGAGCGTCGTCTTCGTATGTGTCTTGAGTCCCGCAAGTCCATAAGCGACGTGCACACCAAAGCTTTCCAGCGTGCGAGCAAAGGTGATGTTGTTCGCTTCGTCGAATCTCGCCTGCAGCTCGATGAGAACGACGACCTGCTTGCCGCGCTCTGCAGCCTCGGTTAACGCGCGGACAATTGCCGTGTCTCCGGTGGTTCGATAAAGCGTCATCTTGATCGCCAGCACGTTTTCGTCGAGCGCCGCGGCCGTTATGAATTGCTCGACGGAGGCACCAAACGAATCAAACGGGTGGTGCACCATCACGTCCTTCTCGCGAATCACGTCGAAGAAGGATCGCGACGAATCCCTCAGTTCCTTTGGAACGACTGGCATGTACGGTGGATCCCGAAGTTCCGGGATGTCGAGATTTGCGAGGCTCATCAAGTCGCCCAGCTCGAGCAGCGGGCCGGTCTCGACCAGGTCGATGTCCGGCAGCGAGGGTAAATCGGCCGCCTGGTCCTCGCGAAGCTCGTCGAGAAGAAGCGACTGCAGCTCCGCGGGCGTTCCGCTCTCGATTTCCACACGGACAACTTCTGCAAACCGGCGCTGAAAAACCTGCTCTTCGATCAGAGCCATCAAGTCTTCGGGCTCTTCCGCATGCGAGAGCTCGAGATCGGAATAGCGAGTGACGCGGAAAACATTCGAGCCCGCTACTTCCATCCCGGGAAAAAGTGCTGAGAGGTTTGCAGCAATCACGCGCTCGAGCGGTATGAAATGATTCCGAACTCCCGTTGGAACCCACCGCGGAATGCTCTTCGGAACCTTCACGCGCGCGAATTCTTCCATGTCCGTCTCGGGGTTCTTCAATCGAACCGCAAGAGAAAGAGACAGGTTGGAGATGTAAGGAAAAGGGTGACTCGGATCGACCGCGAGGGGAGTAAGAACCGGAAAAATCTGCGACTCGAAGAACTCGTCGACAGTCTGCCATTCCTCCGGCGAAAGCTCATCCGTGGTCAGCAGTCGAACATCGAACTCGGCAAGGGCGGGTAGAAGTTCTTCGTGGAGGCAGGCCCGCCCGAGTCCGATCAGCTCCGCGACTCTCTCGTGAATAGCG
>JANYKY010000384.1 GCA_025357975.1 Gemmatimonadaceae bacterium | reverse complement strand
TGGTGCCCCTCAGGGATGACCGCTGCTGGGACAGTCCAATCCCCTGCACTCCTTATTTCAATCCCGATCTAGCCCTGCGGGTGGCCGGTCAAATGGGGCGAGGATTTGTCGATCTCTCACCCCTACGCCGCAGTGCCAGCCCGGCTTCTTCGCTTCCCTGAGAACAATCGCACGATCGGGCGCCAGGGGTGCTTCAGGTCACCGAAGGTCTCGCTCTTCAGACGGTCGAACTCGGCGATATCGTTCGGATGTCCACGCGTGCTTGCAGCAAGACCAGCTCTCGCAAATGCGACCATCGCACCGATCACCAATCCAATTATCAGCGCAAACAGAACCTTGCGCGCTCCTTTTTTACTTTCAGGTACGAGCGGCGCTTCGGGTGGTGCCAGCACGGTGATCACTGGCAGGTCGCGCACCTCCTCGATCCTGGCCTGCTCATAAGCTGACGCCAGGGACGTGTACAGGGTCTGTCGCATGTCGACCGCACGTGTCAGGCGGCTGTATTCGAGCTGAAGCGTCGGCGACCTTGCGAAGTCGCGATTCTGCGTCAGGAACGACTGAAGGTTTCCCTCGGCATCGCGCAACTCCGAAAGTGCTTCTGCCTCGCGCCCTTCCATAAAGGCGCGCTCTCCAGCCGCCGTCTGCTGTCGCCTGTTGAGGTTGAACGTGTTGACTTCTGTCAGCACGTTGTTCGCGATCTGAACCGCCATGTCTGGCGTGGAAGCGCGCACTGTCAAGGTCATCACGCCTGTCTTCGGTGAAGCCTGCACATCGACAAGGTTTTTCATCCTCGCGACGATGTACGGACCCTGGGCGGGCAATGGCAACCTGCTGCCGCCAAACAACTTGATCAGCGTACCGGAGAAAACGCCGCTGTCGGTTCTCATCTGGTACTGTTTCCTGGCAACTTCCCCAAGAATCAGTCGCGACTTGATCAGGTCCATGTAGAATTGCGGCGTGTCGCCGGCGTCGCCGCCTCCGACATTGATTCCGAATTGATGCGCCAGTCCCGCTAGCTGGCTTTGCCCACGGGCGCCCTGCGGCATGAACTCGGCCTCAGTGCTGTAGAAACGCGGGAGCCTCATTACATCGATTCCCGTTTTCAATGCGAGCAGCAGTCCGATTAACACGATCATGACGCGATACCGCAGCAGCACGCTGAAAATATCGACCACCGTGATTCCGCCCCCAGCCCGTGCTGTCTCCGGAATATCAGCATCACGGGAGATAGGAACGGTCTGCGGATCAGGCGGTCGCTGCCGGGGGACGGTCAAGTTTTCATCCGAGGTGGGAAAAATTCGCTGCTGGAGCCATGAGAGAACTTGTGGTCATCCAGGAATCCGCGAAAGAGAAACAAGCTCAAAAAACAAATGTCATGGAGTATTCGCGTTCATGACGTCGAACACGCGGTCACTCAGCCAGTTTCGGACTTCTTCCGAATAGTGGATGAAATCACCGACATGCAGGCTCGGGCTCTTCCACGTGTTTCCATCGTCGTCCGAAACAAATACCGACAGATCGACCAACGTCAAACCGCGCTGCCCCGCAAGTCGGCGAATAACTGCGTTGAGCCCCGGAACGTAAAGGCTGCCCTGACCGGGGTCTCGAGGAGGCATGGTCGTGATGATGAAATGGCTTGCAGGAAGGCCGGCCCCGACCCAGAAATCGACCATGCGCGACAGGTTAGCGCCGATGTTCTCCGTGTTCACGTTGTTCTGTAAATCGTTCGTGCCCATCGAGACATAGACGAAGTCCTGAGCCCGCGGCTTGAACGCCTGAACCCTGAGGATGGGCCCGGCGAACACCGCATTTGGCGTCTCACCTCCGCTCCACGGATAACCAAGTCCGAGAACCTCGCCTTCAAAACGCGTGAAGCCGTTGACGACCTCGAGCGCGTTGGGACTGCCGAGTCCAGTTCTGCCTGTGCCAGTTCTCGTGCTGGTGATTCCGTGATTGGTCACCTTGATACTCTGGGCACGCGTCGATCTCCACTTCGCTTCGATCTTTCCGGCAAGCTGCAACTGGCTGTTAGGATCGGAGGCTCCCAAGCGTTGCGGATCGTTGGACACGTACGATGCTACAATCACTGCCGGATTGGTTCCGCTATATCCACGGTCAGTGTTCGAATCTCCGAACGTTACGAGCTGCACGAACGGGACGCCTGTCGCGACGAAAGTCACAGGGTTGCCGGCAAGCGACAGCGTCGAGGATGCCGAAAGCGTGTTCCTCCCTATTCCGATCTTCCAGCTTCCTACAGTCGCGACTCCCGATGTATTGGTGACTACAGACGCGTTCGTCACCGTTCCGCCGCCGCCGGTGACGGTAAAGGTGATCGCGATGTTCGGTACGGGCCGTCCCTGCGGATCTGTGACCTTCACCGACGGGTTGATCGGCAGATCGGCACCGGCCGCGCCAGTCTGGCTCTGTCCTTGAACGATCGACATCGCGACAGGCGTCGGCTGAATGCCGGTCGCCGTAAATGTGACGGCCGGCAACCCGGCCGCAGTGGCGGTAACGGTGTTCGGGCCAGCAGTCGATCCCAGAGTCCAGCTTCCAATCGCCGCAATACCATTTGCGTCGGTAACCGGACTTGCCCCGGTGATCGAACCTTCGCCGCTTGCAACGGCGAAGGTCACCGCAACTCCGGGGACGGGAACACCTGCGGGGTCGGTTATTCGCACCGCCAGCGGGACGGGCACGCTCGACGTAATCACCGCCGCTTGCCCGTTACCAGCAAACGCCACGAGGGCCGACGGAACCGGCGCGACGGTCGTAGCCGTAAAAGTGACCGGGCTTCCCGCAACTCCAGCCAGCGAAGCAAGAAGTGTCTGCGTCCCTGCTGTTGTGCCGAAGCGCCAGCTGTCCACCGTCGCAATGCCCAATGCGTTGGTAATCCCATTTCCACCGATCGTGCCGCTTCCGGACGCTGGCGCGAACGTCACTGCAACAGACGCGACAGGATTGCCGAATGCATCCACAACTTTCACGGAAGGCGGAGTGGGTGCGAGTCCTCCAGCAGTTCCGGTGAGAGTGGTTGCCGAGTTTGCGGCAATCGTCGCGGCGGGGCCAGCATTGGCGATCGCGGTGAACGTGAGGGGGCTTTCCGGGAGGCCCGTCGCGCTCGCCGTGAGAGTGTTCGGCCCGACCGCTGTCCCGAGCGTCCAGGCGCCAGGTGATGCAAACCCGTTTGCATTCGACGTCGCCGTCGGCCCGGTGAGCGTTCCGCCGCCGGACGTGATAGCGAAGGTAACGGTGAACCCCGGGATTCCATTC
>JANYKY010000371.1 GCA_025357975.1 Gemmatimonadaceae bacterium | reverse complement strand
AATGGCACTTGCCGGCGCCAAGCTCGGGGTAAAAACCAAGTTCGTGGCTCGTGAGGAGGCGCACACTGATGCTTAGCAGTGAGATTCGTGACATGAACGAGGGCGACATCAACAAGCGTATCGCTGAGCTCGAGGAAGAGCGTTTTCGACTCAAGTTCCGGGCTGGAACTGAAACTCTCGAAGATCCACTCAGGCTGCGTGTGGTTCGCAAGGATGTTGCGCGGCTCAAGACCGTGCTGAAGGAGAAGATTATCGGAATCGCACAGGCACATTTGACTGACGCGAAGCCGAAGGCGGGTGGCGCAAAAACGCGCCGCGTGCGCCGGACCAAGTCGGGTGCGACCCGCTCGAGCAAGAGGGCATAACAGAGAATGGCTGAGACACAGAACGCTCAGGCAGTGACCCGGTTAGCGCGAAAGACGCGTACCGGAAAAGTCGTGAGCGACAAGATGGAAAAGACCGTGGTCGTCTCGATCGAGCGCCGGGTGCAGCATCCGGTGTACGGGAAGATGGTGCGGCGGACGAAGCGGCTGAAGGCGCATGACGAGAACAACGACGCGAAGACCGGCGATACCGTGCGGATCATGGAGACCCGCCCGATGTCGAAGGACAAGAGATGGCGCCTCGTCGAGATCGTCGAGCGGGCCCGATAGCAGCTCGTTTCAACTGACGCATAGAAACCCCAGGAATTTCCAATGATTCAACAGGAATCGGTGGTAAAAGTCGCGGATAATTCGGGTGCCAAAACGGCGCTCGTCATCCGCGTGCTCGGCGGAACCCGCCGTCGCTACGCAGGACTTGGTGACGTCGTCATTGTCGCCGTCAAGAACGCGCTGCCGAACGGAACGGTAAAGAAGTCCGAAGTCGCACGAGCAGTCGTCGTGCGCACGGCAAAGGAGACGCGCCGCAAGGACGGCTCGTACATCCGCTTCGACGAGAACGCTATCGTCATCATCAATGATGCGGGTGAGCCCCGTGCAACCCGCATCTTCGGACCAGTGGCCCGCGAGCTTCGCGAGAAGAAGTACATGAAGATCGTCTCGCTCGCGCCGGAGGTGTTGTAGCATGCGTGACCTGAAGTACAGAAAGACCGCCAAGAAGCGGAGCCGCACCCGTCACGGCGTTAATGCCGAGCGTGTGAAGATGCACGTGTCGAAGGGCGACACAGTGCGAGTCATGCGTGGCGACGATAAAGGCAAGGAAGGCAAGATCCTGCGCCTCTATCTGAAGACCGGTCGCGTGCTCGTGGACGGTATCAACATCGTGAAGAAGCATCGCAAGGCCCGCACGGCCGATGATCAGAGCGGAATTATCGAGGCGCCAGCACCGGTGCACTCGTCGAATCTCATGCTGATCGACGCAAAGACTGGTGAGCCTACCCGCACAAAAGCGCGGATCGACACCGACGGAACGAAAGAGCGCGTCGGCGCCCGCAGTGGGGAGCCAATCCCCCGCGTACGCTGACCGGAGACAGATAAATGGCAACGAAAGAAAAAAAGACAGATAAGCCCGCGAAGGGTGCGGGTGTGCCGAATCAGGCAAAGCAGTCCAAGGCTGCTAAAGGCGAGAAGAAGGGAGCCGAGATCAAGCAGGGCCCGCATGCGGGCGCTGAGCTTCCGATTCCTTCGCCGCGACTGAAGGACTACTATAAGAAGACAGTTCGCCCGCGGCTGATGGAGCAGTTCGGCCTAAAGAACGTGCACCAGATCCCGACCGTCGAAAAGATTGTCGTGAACTGCGGCGTTGGCGAAGCTATCAAGAACCCGAAAGTTCTCGACCGCGTGGTCGAGGAGCTCGCGATCATCACTGGACAGCGTCCGGTGCGCCGCAAGGCGAAGAAGTCGATCGCCAACTTCGGCCTGCGTGAAGGGCAGGAAATCGGCGCGGCTGTAACGCTGCGCGGAGCCCGCATGTGGGAGTTCCTGGATCGTTTCATCACGGTCGCTATTCCACGTATCCGCGATTTCCGCGGCATCAACACGCGGTCGTTCGATGGTCGCGGAAACTACAGCCTCGGCGTCAAGGAGCAGATGATCTTCCCGGAGATCAACTACGACATGGTCGAGCAGATTCACGGCATGGACATCACGTTCGTTACGACGACGAGCAAGGACGATATGGCGCTGGCGCTTCTGCGCGAGTTAGGCATGCCGTTCCGTGGCGACGACAAGCCAATCATCGTGCAGTCGTGAGAAGTACCAATCACTTCTTCAGTAGAGAGAATCGCTAATGGCGCGTAAAGCCATGGTTGAGAAGAGCAAGCGGAAGCCAAAGTTCCAGGTTCGTCAGCATAATCGCTGTCAGCGCTGCGGACGTTCGCGCGCCTTCCTGAGAAAATTCGGCCTCTGCCGAATCTGCTTCCGTGAAATGGCACTTTCGGGACTGATCCCGGGCGTGCGAAAGGCAAGCTGGTAACCATTTACTTCTATGCGTCTCTGAGTGCCGTGGGCCGAATGCAGACCGAGGACGACCGAGGACTGTACTACGGACTGCGGATTACCTGGGGATACGATAGGACAGGGAAAAGAACTGCATGAGCATGACCGATCCGATCGCCGACATGTTGACGCGTATCCGCAACGCTTGCGGAGCAAAGCATCGCCGCGTAGACATGCCTGGCTCCAAAATGAAAGTTGAGATCGCGAGAATCCTGAAGGACAACAATTTCATTCAGGATTATCGTACACTCGAAGAAGAGAGCGGCCGCAAGACGCTTCGCGTCGTACTCAAGTACGCGCAGAGCGGGCAGCCGGTCATTCGCGAACTTAAGCGTGTCTCTACTCCCGGCCTGCGCAAGTACGTCGGCGTGACGGAGATTCCGCGCGTTCGCAACGGACTCGGCATGGCAATCCTGAGCACGTCGCAGGGATTGATGTCCGACCGTCAGGCACGTCAGGCGCGCACTGGTGGCGAGATCCTCGCCCTGGTCTGGTAACGGAATAAACAATGTCACGTATTGGAAAGAATCCGATCGCGGTGCCATCAGGAGTGACCATCACTCTCGACGGCAATCGCGTTACAGTGAATGGTCCGAAGGGCGAGCTGTCGCGCGTCATTCCGGCTGATATGAAGATCTCGCAGGAGAACGGCACCGTGACGGTGAACCGCCCCAGCGACGAGCCGAAGCACAAGGCGCTTCATGGTCTTTCGCGTACGCTCATCGCCAACATGGTCGAAGGCGTCACGAAGGGATTTTCGAAGCAGCTCGATATCGTTGGTGTCGGCTACAAGGCAGAGGTCCGTCCTTACGGACTGCAGCTCGCCCTTGGCTACTCACACGCGATCGAATACAAGTCGCCAAAGGGCATTACGCTCAGGGCGCCGCTGCCAACGCAGATCATCATCGAAGGTTCGAACAAGGAAATCGTGGGACAGGTCGCTGCGGAGCTTCGCAGTCTCCGTCCACCCGAGCCGTACAAGGGCAAGGGCATCAAGTACGCAGGCGAGCAGATCCGGCGTAAGGCTGGAAAGGCCGGAGGCAAGTAATGGGTAAGACAGCAACCGCACGTACGCGCTCGGGTTTGCGCACGCGCCGTCATTTTCGGGTTCGCAAAAAGGTCAACGGGACCGCGGAGCGTCCGCGTCTGGTGATCTATCGTTCGCTGAAGCACATCTACGCCCAGCTCGTTGACGACGACAAGCAGCATACGCTGATGACCGTCACCGATAAAGGATTCGAAGGGAAAAAGACAGTGAAGTCCACCGAAGTCGGCAAGCGAATCGCCGAGATGGCGAAAGAAGCCGGCGTTACCAGGGTCGTGTTCGACCGTGGCGGTTACAAGTACCACGGCCGCGTGAAAGCGGTGGCCGACGGAGCCCGCGAAGGCGGGTTGGAGTTTTAAGCAATGGCTGAAAACGAGACAGAAGCAGGATCAGGAGCACCCGCGGGCGAAGAGCGTCCAGCGGCAGCGGCACGCAGCGGCCCTGGCCGCAGCGCGCGCAGCGGCGGTGGAGCTGGCGGCCCTGGTGGTCGCGGCGGGCGCGGCGGTGCTGGACGAGGCGGCGCAGCCGGAGGCCGTGGTGGCCCCGGTGGCGGACGGGGTGGTCCTGGCGGCGGAACGGGTGGCCGTGATGGCGCACCGGGTCGTGGTCCTGGAGGCAAGGGCGGTCGTGACGGTGGTCGTGGCGATGGTGGTCGCGGCGACGGCGGAAGCGAGCTCGTCGAGAACGTCATTGCGATCAACCGCGTTGCCAAAGTCGTGAAGGGCGGACGTCGATTCTCCTTTAACGCTCTCGTCGCTGTCGGCGACGGTCAGGGCAAGGTCGGATTTTCGACCGGTAAGGCGAACGAGGTTTCCGAAGCGGTTCGCAAGGCAGTCGACGGAGCACGCCGCAACATGGCGCGTGTACCGATGACGGGCGGAACGATCCCGCACGAAGTCGTTGGACAGCACGGAGCAGGCAAAGTTCTGATGAAGCCCGCAGCACCGGGAGCCGGCGTCATCGCTGGCGGCGCAGTGCGCGCGATCATGGAATGCGCCGGCATCAGCGACATTTTGACCAAGAGCCTCGGCTCGACAAACCCTCACAACATGGTGTTGGCGGCGCTCGATGGACTGAAGCAGCTCACCACAGTTGAAGAGATTGCGCGTGAGCGCGGTGTCGAAGTCAGCTCACTCGGCTACCGGTCGAGAGCTAAGGTAAAGGAGGCACAACTTGCCTAGAACACACGTATGGTGGAACACGAAGGGCCCCAGAAGCACGCCAAAGTCGATCCTGACCACCGGGAAAGTCCGGATCAAGCAGGTTCGCAGCGGCATCGGCCACTCATGGCGCATGCGCCAGACGCTCGAGGCGATGGGACTTCGTCATCACCAGGCAGAAATCGTAGTGCAGGACTCACCGTCCCTGCGCGGTCAGATCAAACGCGTGCGTCACCTTGTTGAAGTGACCACGGTCGAGGAATAAACAGTGGCGAGCAGAAAGAAATCGGCTGATGCAGTCGCAACCGAGAGCGTAGAGAAGCTGGGCCTGCACAATCTGGTGCCGGCTCCAGGTTCGCATCGTGATCGCAAGCGTCTTGGCCGCGGACCGGGCTCAGGCACCGGTAAAACGTCGGGTAAGGGACACAAGGGTATCAAGGCACGCGCGGGACACCATGGCCCTGGTGGCGGAAAGCCGCAGTTCGAAGGCGGACAAATGCCGCTGACGAGACGGCTGCCAAAGCGCGGGTTCACGAATATCTTTCGGATTGAGCATCAGGTCATTCGTTTGAGCGACCTCGAGCAGCGTCTTCCAGCCGGAACCGAAGTCACGAGAGATTCGTTGATTCAGGCTGGGCTGATCACTGCCCGGAAAGGCCCGGCAAAGGTGCTTGCCAATGGCGATCTGAATCGCGCTGTAACCGTTCGCGGAATCAAGATGAGCGCGGGTGCGCGCGAGAAGATCGAAGCGGCCGGCGGCCGCGTCGAGGAGTAGAATGGCACAAAACAACCCGGCAGCGGCGGTTCAGAACATCTACCGAACCCCCGAGCTGTGGCAAAAAATCACCTTCACCTTCATATGCCTCGTGCTGTACCGCACGGGTGCGCATATCACGGTACCTGGTGTGGACGTCGTCGCTCTCACTGACTTCTTCAAGAATCAGGGGAACGGCGGCATTCTCGGTCTCTACGATCTTTTCGTTGGAGGCGGACTTTCGCGCGCGACAGTGTTTGCGCTTGGAATCATGCCGTACATATCGTCGAGCATTTTCATGCAGATCGCCGGTGCAGTCATACCGACAGTCGAGAAGATCGTAGAGACCGAGAATGCCGCCGTTCCCCTGATTCTTGAAGAAGTCAGTGAGAGCGACGACGTCCACACCAGGTACCGTGATATGCGCACCCGTGCGGTACAGCACGAGGCATA
>JANYKY010000362.1 GCA_025357975.1 Gemmatimonadaceae bacterium | reverse complement strand
AGAGCGACGACGTCTTCGAGCAAACCGCTGACGTCATCGCGCCAACCGGGCTTGCTCACGTCGATGAGCGGGTTCACGTGCATGTGCGCATCGCCGGCATGCCCGAAGATCACACCGCGAATGCTGCGGGCGTCCAGCGCAGCTCTGACTCCACGGACGTAGTCAGCGAGCCGCGCCGCCGGGACGGTTCCGTCTTCAATGAACTGCATTGACTTGAGCGCGGGGTCGAGCTTCGCGAGGATCGGACTAGCCGCGTGACGCAATTCCCAGATATCGTGCTGCTCGGTAGGACCGGATGCGAGCCTTACAGACGTTGCGCCAAAATCTTCGAACGACTGGGCCAATTCTGCCGCGGCCAGATTCGCCGCCTGAAGATTATCTCCCTCTATTTCCGCGATCAGCACAGCCTCGGTTTCCGGCGGCACCGAACTGAGTGCCGCGACGGGCGAATGACCGGCACCAGATGCGGCAACGTCGAGAAAAGTTCGGTCGAGCAGCTCGCACGCGACTGCACCCGACACACGCGCCATCACCGCAGCGCCAACCGCATCATCGAGCGAACCGAAACAGCCGAGGACTCCACTGGTTGCTACCGGCAAATCAATGAGCGCGAGCTTCACTCCGACGATAAGCGCGAGTGTACCCTCGCTGCCGACAAGCAGGTCAACCAGCTCACCGCTCTCTGCGAAAGCATGAATGCCATATCCCGACGAATCTTTCGTGACGTTCGCGTGCCAGGCATTGTTCTTCATCCCATCCGTCAGGACGCGCTCGCTCGCCTCGGCGATGAATCTCTCGATCACTGGAGATCCCTCGGGCAGCGGTAACCCACGCTCGACCGTAGCCCGGGATCCATCTTCAAAAACGCAATCGAGCGCCATCACCCATCGGCGCGTTGCACCCAAAGCGAGAGTGTGAGCGCCGGCGGCATTCGTCGAAGCCATTCCGCCAATGGTGCAGTAATCGCCACTGGACGGATCCACCGGAAATCGCAGCGACTTCTGCTCGGCCGCAAAATTCACGGCGCCCCGGATGGCTCCGGGCCCTACCCAGATCATTTTATGATCGGTATCCACATCACCGATTTTGTTGATCCGGCTCAAGTCGACAATCACTCCGGACCCAATGGCACCGCCGGCCATGCTCGTTCCTGATCCGCGCGGAATAAGTGACAACGAATTTTCGCTCGCCCATTTCACGAGAGTGACGACATCATCAGCATCGAGTGGAACTGCGACGGCTGCGGGCACGATGCGACCAATTCCTGCAGCCTCCGAATAAACCGCGCGAGCGACGGCATCCGCGCGATAAATGCCTCGAAATCCGGCTGGCGGCAGATGACAGGAATTCCCTGCTAGCTCAGTCATAACCCGAGTGGCGTCACTACCGGGGGATCTTCCGAATAGTCATAAAAACCCTTCCCTGATTTTCGTCCGTACATGCCGGCCATGACCATTCGCTTCAGGAGGGGCGGAGGTGCATAACGTTTCTCGCGGTACTCGTCGAACATTATCTCGGCGATTTTATAGGTCGTGTCCAGACCCACGAAATCGAGAAGCGTGAATGGCCCCATCGGATATCCAGCGCCGAGCATCATGCCTTTGTCGATGTCTTCGACGCTCGCCACGTTGCTCTCGAGAGCGTTGATCGCATCGATCATATAAGGAACGAGCAGAAGATTCACGACAAAGCCGGAGTTGTCTTTTGCCCGTATAGGTTCTTTCCCCAGCCGTTTCACGAACTCGAAAGCTGTATCCGCGGTCTCATTGCTGGTCGTGATGGTCTTAACTACCTCGACCAGCTTCATGAGCGGAACGGGATTGAAAAAGTGCAGGCCAAGCATTTTATCCGGCCGTCCACAGGCAGCGGCCATCGCGGCGATTGTAAGACTCGAAGTGTTCGATGCGAATATGGTTTCAGCAGGGCAAACGCCGTTCAACCCCTTCCACAGATCATTCTTCAGCGCGAGGTCTTCGACCACTGCCTCGATCACGATGCCGCATTGCGCGAGCCGCGTGAGGTCGGTCGTGAAAGTGAGGTTCCCGAGGGTGGTGTCCCGTTGCGCCTCGGTGACTTTGCCCCGCTCGATTCCTTTCGTCAGCATTTTCGTGATGGCTGAGCGTGCCTTATCGCCAAGCTGCTCCGACACTTCGCGGATGATCGTTGGAAACCCGGCGGCGGCTGAGACCTGAGCGATCCCGCTTCCCATCAGACCTCCGCCGAGCACGCCGACTTTCTCTATGTGCTTCACTTTATCCTCCGATTCGATCCAAATTCGAGTCGGTCGAGTGTCTGCTCGAGCGCGAGCTGTGCCCGCATGATGAGCTGACGGTGTCCTTTTCCAACCTGATAGCCAGCGGTTGCTCCGAGCAGTGTCGGAACCGCAGCCGCTGTACCGATAATCATGATCGCTTCAGGGGCGGCGACGAGAGTTCCAAGAACTGCAATCACACCGCTTCCAAGAATACCGGCAACGAGCGCGCCGGCCCCAACTCTTACCCGCGAGTCGCGCGAGTGCGATAAGTCGGCGTCGAGCCTCACGAGCACTCTCTCGTTGTCGACGGGAATAATCGTCGCGGCAACCTGGCTCGCGCGAGTCAGATGATATCCTCGACCACTCATGTTGAGACCGCGTTGCAACTGGCCGAGCACTCCTGAGCGAGGCTCCCAGGTAACTCGGTCAGGGAAGCGGCGCTGAACGCGAAGACATTCTTCGCGCTGCATGTGGTTATCGATTGCTGCGAGAACTTCGATAGGCGTGCCTCGAACGGTTCGCGATGCCGTGGCGATAGCGGGCCCGGTGATGCCGGCAATGAATCCCTGTTCCTCGACAACTGCGATCCTGGAGCGTTCTTCGGCGAGGGCCTGGGTCAGCGTGTTGGGGCTGATCCCCGCCTCCTTGCCGATGTCCATTAACTCTGCTTCGGTCAGCAAACCACTCGAATCGGTATTGGCGCTCGTCGCCTGTAATTCCGACGCGCGCGCGAGCACCCTTTCGATCGCGCTGCGGTCGAGGGGTGGATTCTTGGCTGGAACGCTGGAGCTGCCGTCGTCTGCCATTGTCGGGAAAACTAAACGCCTTCGCCGTGATTCGAGGACATCACGTCACATAGCCCGTCTTTGGCCACAAAGAACACGAAGTCGACGAAATGGACACGAATAACTGCAACGGCGACACTGCAACCGCGACACGGAGGACACGAAGCTCACGGAGGAAAACTACTAAATGTTGTTAACCGTTTTGTGCGCCGGAGGGCGGCGAAGCAGAGGCCACCCCGCGTACGCGAGATGGTTAACAAAAAAGGCGGTTCTCCGTGTGCTCCGTGGTCTCCGTGACGGGGTTGCTGTTCTTCGTGTTGTTTCTTTGGGCTCTTCGTGGCCTAAGTGGCCTGACAGATCAGATACCCCCAAGCACAACATCGATCTGCCTGGAAATCGCATCCCGGATCTTGTCCGGCAGCGGAAACGCCAACGCGAGAGAAGCAGTCGCGTTCGTACCGAGGCTTCTATTCGCTGAATTCAGGTAATATCTCGCGTATCCATCAACCAGATCCGGCGACACTTTTTGCAGCAGCAGCGCTCCAGCCCTGACCGAGCCGGCCGCAATGTAGCGATCAGCAAGTCCCATCCGCTGATCCGTCGGAGTCACGTTGTCCTTCACCGCGGTTTGAACGATGTTGCCGCCCAACTCGTGCACGATGACGTAAATCGCCTCGATTGCCTGAGCTGGACGAGACGGGAAATTCACGACGCTCGTGTTCTGTCGCTTTCCCGCCGACAGCGTTCTGCCTTCGCCGTCGAGCGGCAGTGACAAGAGGATCTCGCCGCCAGCCTGCCCTGTATTGTTGAGGAAATTCTGCAAACGCGGCCGATACGTGTTCTGCCAGAGGTTCGTTACAGAGGATACGACGGCTGAGCGCTCGCTCTGCTGCTGGTTCCAGTACGCCTTGTAAAAATGTGTGTCTTCATCGCGCACTGACTGAACGAACAATCGGGCCCAGTCACGATCTGGCTGCGTCGGGAAATAACCGGACATCAGCTGAATCAGGGATGCTGCTTCCTGGCTGCTCGCCGCCTGCGGATTTCCGTCGGCGCGATACATCAGGTCGATCGCCTGCGCCAGCTCGTCGAATGAATCGAAGTACAGGGGAACGAACTGCGCGTTCACGAGCTGCGGATTCGCTGCAAGGCGCGCGCGAAGCTTCGCCGTATTTGCATCGAGCAGCGTTGTAACATTGCTCCGGCGCTTCATGTCATTCAGCTCCGCCTTGTACCCTCGTCGAAAGAACGGCACCATGGTCGTGTCGTCCTGAATCATCGCGAAGCCATGCAGCCAGCTATCGACGTGCTCCTGGGTCCTGACGGGCCACACGGTCGGTCGCGAGCTCGTCGTGTCGTTGTCAGGACGGTCGCCGTTGGGACCGCGTCGCGCACCGGTGCCAGTCCCACTACCAACTCCACCAGGACCGCCTGCCGTCGCGCATGCGAGCGACGCGGCGATGAGAGCCATCGTTGCCAGTCGCGCGATTGAGGATCGCATTTATCTATCTCCGGGTTGTCGCGCGCGAGCGCGATGTTCAAGCCCGGGTACTACACCGGGCTACTGAATTGCTTCCACGATGAGAGCTATGCCCTGACCACCGCCAATACACGCGCTTCCAAGACCGTACCGCTTTCCTTCAGCTCGTAACGTATGCAGTAGATGGGCCGTTATCCTCGCACCGGACGCCGCGAGCGGGTGGCTGATTGCAATGGCACCGCCTTGGCGATTGAGCTTCTCCTCTGGAATCGCGAGCTCGCGCTGTACCGCGCAAGTCTGGGCCGAAAATGCCTCGTTGATTTCGACAATGTCCATGTCGGCAAGCGTGAGACCGGCCGCGGACAATGCTTTTCTCGACGCTGGCACCGGTCCGATACCCATGATCTTCGGGTCCACGCCGGCGATTCCCCACGCGACGAGTCGTCCAAGCGGTTTTAGTCCACGCTCTTTTGCAAACGCCTCGCTCGCGATGATCATCGCGCCCGCGCCGTCGCCGATGCCGGACGCGTTCCCGGCCGTGACGACTCCGCTGTCCTTAAATGCGGGCTTCAGTTTTGTAAGGCCCTCGATAGTCGAATCAGGTCGCATATGTTCGTCGCGAGCGAACATCTCGGTCTGCTTTGTCTTCGCATTGCGTACAGGAACAGGGACTACCTCATCCGCGAACGCGTTAGCGGCCCATGCGTCGCGCGCGAGATGCTGTGATCTCAGCGCAAAATCATCCACACGCCGCCGGTCGATGTTGTACTTCACCGCAAGGTTCTCGGCAGTCTCCGCCATCGCTAATCCGGCATTTTCGTCGGTGAGTGCGGCCCAGAGGGTGTCCTCGAGCGGCGGAGATTTCCCCAGTGGAACACCCCACCTGACCCGTGCGACATGCGGAGCTTGCGACATGCTATCAGCTCCGCCAACCAGGCAGACAATTGAATCACCGAGAAGAATCTCGTGCGCGCCGCTTACGACCGCCTGAAATCCGGAACCACAGAGGCGATTGACCGTGAGAGCCGAGCTCTCTTCGCGCAGGCCGGATTTGAGCGCGACGTGTCTCGAGAAATACACGGAGTTGGCCGTTGTGTAGAGCACGTTGCCGAAGATCGCACTGTCAATGTCGATTGCATCGATGCCCGCACGCTCGATCGCAGCCCTGGCCGCAACCGTGGTGAATTCAGTGACAGTAAGGTCCTTCAGTGATCCACCGAACGTACCGAAGCCCGTTCTAACGGCGGAAAGAAATACAACCGAATCGTCTCTCACCCTCAGTCACCGACTCCGCGACCGCACGTCGCGCAGAATTTCCATCCTTTCTCGAGCTCGCTCCCGCATGCCGGGCATCGCGATACAGAAAGGTTGTTCCCGCAGTGCGGACAGTAGATCACGGTGCGACCTTCTGGCAGCGTGCCGCCGCAGAACCGGCAACCTTCGGGAATCGTCGCATTCATTAGAGACGACAACGCGACGGGCGCGGGCGGTGGAGACACGGCTTGTGCCGAAGCTTCGGGCACAGATGGCGCGGACACTGGAAAAGTCGCGGTGATTGCAGGAGGAGTAGTAACCGCAGGTGCTGGCGGTGCACCGGGAGAGGCCGTTGCGGCTGCGGTTGCCGATGGTTGTTGGACTGAAGTGGAAGCGACATCCGGCGCGGCAGTCGCCGCTGGCTCCGCCGACGCAGTCAGCGCCCTGATTCGGCGGAGGGCCTCCGGTGCGAGAGACACCTTTGATTCCGAAAACTCGCGGAAGGCTCCCGGATCCATGTGCGGGGACGCAAGCTCCGCCTGCAGCTTGTCGCGCATTGCCTGATCGGCGAGCAGATAATCGCGCTCGCCCGAAAGCAATCGCGTTACGGCAATCTCGTAATCCTGGTTGGTCTCGATTCCGAGCTCACGCCTGTGATGGCGATATGGAATTAGAGTCTCGTACAGCTCCTGAACTGTGAAGGGGAGCGTGAGGTACTCTGAGTGCCGGTGGCGGATGTTGCTCACCAGACGATGAAAAACGCGATCTAGATCGTCCATACTCTTGGGCTTGGCTTGAATGTCCCGGGCTCGGGAAATGGAGCAATTTCCCTGAGCCCATTTTTTCCCGTCTTGAGCTCAGCCAGCCAGCTATCGAATTCTGACGGGCGCAACCCACCTGAATTCGATTGCTCGGCCGCCGCGCGCGTGGCGAGATGGTTTGCGTATTCGTTCTGCGGCTGGCCATTGTGACCGCGCACCCAGTTCCATTGTGTCCGGAATGGCGAAGTCGATTCGACGGCCTGTTTCCACAGAGCGAGATTCTCGATTGGGCCTGCCTTGCGGCGCCAGCCTCTGGCGATCCAGCCGGCTACCCACGAGCGCATCCCTTCGACAATGTACTTGGAGTCACTCGTGAATACGACGCGAAACGGCTGCTTCATTTGCGCCAGCTCCCCGAACGCTTCGATGACGGAGCGCAGCGCCATCCGATTGTTCGTCGTCCCCCGCTCGGCGATCCAGTAATCCCAGCGGCTCAGAGATCCGTCGTCCAGGTGCATCATCTCGATTACTCCGCCAGCTCCACCGGGGTTGCTTCCTTCGCGGCCATTGCCGAGACACGACTCGTCTGCGTAGATCGCGACGAGCGTCGATGCTGGATCATCCGTAGCAACCTGAGTCGAAGTCTTGACCGGTGCATCGACCGCGCGTTTTCGGCGCGGCTTGTGCTGAATGTCTTCTCCAAAGAGGTCGAGCGTCATCGCGTAAGGACGTCCAGCTTCTCGATCTCGTCGAGATAAATCGTTATTTCCTCTCCCGTCGTTGGATGCAGAATCGAGACTGCTTCTCTGCGGCCGTCCTGATAAATCCGTTGAGGAACGCCGAGGTATTCTGTTCCACGCCGGTACACCGAAACACGGCGGGCGTGAGTGACGGCGCCTTCGAGCGCATCGTACTGCCTTGTTGTAAGCTCCTTCAATCTTCCTCCATCATCCATTCTCGAGCGACATCGGCGAGCACGGCCGTGGCCTGTTGAATTTCGCTTACCGGTACGTACTCTTCGGCGGCGTGCGCAAGTGAAATATCACCCGGGCCAAAGCAAATCGCTGCAATCCCCGCTTCATTCAATAGCGCGGCATCGGTCCAGGCACTGAGTCCCTCGATGCGCACCGGGAGCGCCGATTTGCGCAAAGATCTTTCCAGTTTCTGAACAACCGGAGCCTGCGTATCCACGTCACTGGGGCCCTGCGCGGCAATCAGCTTGGCGGTCGCAGAAAGCTCAGGCGTGAGCGTGCGGACTCGAGCGAGCATGTCGTCAATCTCGCGCATTGCTGTATCTGCAGTTTCTCCGGGAATTGTGCGGCGTTCTACCTTCAAGATGCAACGGTCTGGGTAGGTCGACATTCCGATCCCGCCAGCGATCGTCGACGTGTGTATCGAACCCCGTCCGAGCAGTTCATGAGTGCTCGAGAGAAGCTGCACTGAGTCAAGCGCATCGAGCTCAGTGAGGAAAAGTCCGGCGTGCCGGATTGCGTCAATCCCGATGTCGTACCGACTTCCGTGGGCAGCTCGTCCAGCAAACTCGATCTCGATCCACACAAATCCGCGATGAGCCGGACAAATAGCGAGGCGAGTAGGCTCGGTAACGATGGCGCACTCGGCGGTTACGCCGCTTTCGAGGAGTGAGCGCATGCCCTGGCTTTCGTACTCCTCGTCGGTGACGGCCGCGATGATGATCTGTCGATCGTCGTGCGCACCACCTTGATCGAATGCGGAGAGCGCGGCACAACACATTGCGGCGATTCCGGATTTCATGTCCGCGGATCCGCGTCCATATAGTCTGTCGCCTTCGATTGCGGCATCGAACGGCGCGTGAGTCATCCCTTCCACTCCCACGGTGTCGAGGTGCCCGGCGAACATCAGGGCGGGACCTGATCTTGGCCCGATGCGGGCAACCAGGTTCGGACGTCCGGAGCCGGAATCAACGAGGCTGACGTCGAAGCCCCATCTGCGTAAAATGCCGGCCAATACTTTGGCGACTCGCGCTTCTCCCGGTGCTCCAGCTACGAGCGTCGGATTGCGCGAGTCAATCCGCGTGAGGATCTGGGTCAGTGCAACAGCGTTACCGCGTGCCAGATCGAACGTCTTCCCGCTCACGAGCGGGACTCGCGCTATTTACGCTTTGACTTCGCGGCTTTCTTGGCGACAGGTTTTTTCGCGGCAGGTTTCTTGGGCGCCGGCTTCTTTGCGACGGCCTTTTTGGCGGCCGGCTTGGCTGCTTTTGCTGCAGGCTTGGCGGACTTTGTGGGCGCGGGCGTTTTCGCCCTTTTTGTTGATGTCGCGGGTTTTGCCGGGGCTTTCTTTGCAGCTGGGGCCTGATGAACAGGTTCGGGCTTTGGCGCGATCCTCGGCGCGTGCGCGGTCTGGCTCACTGCTGATGGCGCATGCTTGACCGGTTCGGGTTTCGGAGGTGTTGCCGGCGCACCCGGCTTTCGCTTGGGCTGGTGTTCCTCGACTTGTCGAATAAGCTTGTCAGCCTCTTCCTGTGTCATCTGCCCGCGGCGAACCATGAACTGGACGAGGTCGCGTGCGCTCTCCATTACGAATCCGGTCAATCCGGCGGCAGCGTTAACGACGTCTTTCATCGCGGCGGCCATTTTGCTGCCCGCTTCGAGGCTTATCTCGTGAGCCTTAGCCGCCATTTCGGCGACAGTGTCCTTGACGTCAGCGCCGCGGTGTCCGGGGCTGCGCTTTGGTGGAACAGGCGGTGACCCGTCTGGAGGAGTTGGTGCAACGGGCCCGGGTTCGGACGTTTTGTCGTTCTCAGCCATCACACGCTCCTGATATTTATGCTGCGCGAATGCGTTCGGAGGAAAGCGAGGGCCTCATGCGCGAGGTAATTCAGCGCAATCAGGGCCTCAAGCGGCGGTAAGTATATGATTTTTCGCGTTTAACACAAGTAAGGATGAAGTGGTCAGGCAGGTGAATTCGGTAATGACTTCATGGTACGAACCTAGTATTACCGTGCCAGTATCACAACTTTAACACGCCAGCACATGCTCAGTCACGTTAAAATTCTAGATCTTTCACGGATTCTTGCAGGGCCGCTATGTACGATGACATTGGGCGACCTTGGCGCCGATGTGCTGAAAGTCGAGAGGCCGGGTGCCGGTGATGACACCCGTTCCTGGGGGCCACCCTTCGATAATCGCGGCGAAAGCGCCTACTATCTCTCCGTAAACCGCAACAAGAAGGGCATTGCCCTCGATCTCGAGCAGCCGCGCGACAGAGACTTGATGCTGCAGCTCGCGGCTGAGGCGGACGTCGTGGTCGACAATTTCAAGACGGACACTCTGGAGCGGCAGGGGATTGAACCCCGGAAGATTCTTGAGGCGAGTCCCAGCCTTATCTGGTGCACAATCACTGGATTCGGCGAGGGTAGTGCGCGAGTCGGCTATGATCTCGTGGTGCAGGCAGAAAGTGGGTGGATGGCCATCACGGGTGAGCCCGCCGGCGATCCAATGCGCGTCGGGGTTGCTCTCGCCGACATAATCGCGGGGAAGGATGCGACTATCGCCATATTGGCGGCACTTTTCAGAAAGTCGGGAAGCACCGGCCCGATTCCAGCGGCGCATCGGCGAATTTACATCTCGCTCGCGGCGAGCGCGCGCGCAGCGCTGATCAATGTTGCGCAGAACTCCCTCGTGACGGGCGGTGATGCGAAGCGGTGGGGAAATCAGCATCCCAACCTGGTCCCGTACCAGCTGTTCAACGCTTCAGATCGGCCGATCATCGTCGCCGTTGGTAACGACTTGCAGTGGAGGGCCTGCGCCCATGCGTTGGACTTGACCAGCCTTGCGGCGGACGCATCAGTCGCAACCAATGCTGGCCGTCTTGCATCGCGGGACAGAATCGTTGCCACGGTGTCTGAAAAACTTCGGGAGAAGACGGCCGCTGAGTGGATCCAATTACTCGATCGAGCAGGCGTGCCTTGCGGGGTCGTGAAGTCCGTCCTAGAATCGCTGCGTGAGGTCGACACCTCCGCGCTCACTGGAATCGCCCCCAGTGTACCGGGAAGTGTCCGCCTGCCTCCCCCGATGCTCGATGAACACGGGCGAGACGTCCGGACCCGAGGGTGGGCTGCGTTTGACCATCCCGCATAAGCCACGGCAGGCGAGGTAGCCGGTAGAGCCGACGCCTGTCAGTTGAACTCGCATCGGCCTGGCTTGTTTTTCTTCTATCGTTATAACGCAAAGAACATTAGACTAGCGGCGTGACTACATCTGCTCCCTCTGTCGAGCCGGTCGACCAGGCCGACGCCGACCAGGAAATCATCAATCGCGTTCTCGCCGGATCGAAAGACTCATTTGGTGTCCTCATCCAACGTTACAGCGACCCCCTCTACCGTCACGCACTTGGTATGACCGGGAGTCCGGATGTGGCGGAAGACATTCTTCAGGCGTCCTTCATCAAAGCGTACCAGCACCTGAGCGAAGTGCGCGGCCGATTCGATGCGTGGGTTTTTCGAATTGTCGCGAACTCGTGCAAGGACTGGTTAAAAAACATCCGCCGAACGCACGTCAGTTACGAAGAAGACGATCAACCGTCTTCGTTTTCGACGCCTGAGGAGGAGATGGATCGCAATGAGCTGCGCACTGACCTCGAGTATGCGCTGGCTCGTTTGCCCGAATCTCTTCGCGAGGCGTTCGTGATGAAACATGTCGAAGGCAGGTCGTATGAAGAGATGGCCATCCTGCTGGAGACCACCGTGGGCGCCCTGAAAATGCGGGTTCACCGAGCCCGCGAGTCGCTGCAGGCACTACTCGAGGAGAAGTACGCATGACAGACGAAACAACCGGAGCACCGGCTCCAGACCGACCAATACACAGGAAAACTCCGCCCGCGACGCCCATGGTACAAGCTTGGCTCGACGGAGAAGAAACACGCGATCACCTCGCAACCGCCGACGAGCAGGAGACGGCCGAGTTGTGGACGAGAATCAATAGCGAGGCAGCTCAGCTCAAGCGGCGGAATACACCTATCCACGTGCAGAGCAAGATCCTCAATTCCTTGACAGACCTTCCGGCGTTGCCGGACGCACCGGCTGAAAAGGGATTCAGGCTGACGACCACAACCGCCGTCCTCGGCGGGCTTCTCGTTATAGCTATTGGGGCGGTTCTGGGGTTCATGCTGGTTCGGTGATTTCGCATTGGTCCCGATCTTGAACGCCAGTCTGGGCTCGAAGCTCAGACTGGTTTTTTTGCATGTTGGGCCTGCTGCTTGCATTCTTTAAGGCGTCAGTACTGACTTTTTAGCTAACTCGAGGGGGATGATGATGAAGCTCAAACTGCTGGCCGTAGCAGCGGGGTTGATTGCGCTGCCGGCGATGGGACATGCTCAGGACATGTCAAAGGATTCCATGAAGATGAAAGGCGACACGATGATGAAGCACGGAGATTCGATGATGATGACCCATGCGGATTCGATGAAAATGTCCTCGAAGATGAGGATGTCTTCGAAGAGGATGTCCGCGCGGAAGCGCGCCATGGCAAAGGGCGAGGCTAATGAATCGGCAAAGACTGAGCGGAATGAGAATGCCGCTGCTTCAGGTTCGTCAATGTCGAATGGCTCAATGTCAAATGGCTCAATGTCAAATGGCTCGATGGCGAAGGGCTCGGGAATGCTGCCTGAACAGTCAGTCAACGGCCCGCGTCCGGTTCCACCTTCGGACGGCACGACGTGTCCGTGGAAATGCCCGACATCGAAGGGAATGGCTGGACTTACTGGTCCACAGTTCCTTGCTCTTCAGCAGGAGCTGCGCGACAAAGGCTGTGGCACCAGCCACGTGACTGGCTCGCTCGACGCTCCGACCCGCCACGCGATCTCTGTTTGCTCCAAGAGACTTGGCGTTGCAAACAGTGCAGGTGCAGTTCTCGTTGCCATGAACATCGGGTACGGCGCCTCCGACGTCTCGATGGGCAAGATGTAACGACGCTGGAACAGCTCTAGGCGCTAACCTGGAAAGGGAAGCGCAAGCTGCAAAGAGGGGATGGAGCACTCAGCGCTGAGTGCTCCATCCCCTTCGTCGTTCGTGTCATCAACGCGCGCCCAATTCTCAACCTTATAGCGCTCGCACAACTCGTGGAAAAACTGCGTCAGTCCCTCGCGATATTTCGAACCGGCGTTGGAGTCGTTGCCGTAGGTGTTGCGGTACCGCTCCTCGAGATGCGGAAACTCCTTCATGATGAAGGGCATGTAGCGCTGCTTAGCAGTCGAACGAAGGCGCAATGCGCACGCACCGACGTATGTTGCGCCGACTTCGCTGACACGCTTTACCAGCGCCTCGAGATCGGATGGATTGTCCGTGATGCCGGGAAGCACTGGCATGCAGTTGATTCCCGCGTCGATTCCCGCCTCACGCAAACGTGCCAGCCCGCGAATTCTCGCTTCGGGAGTTGGTGACCTAGGCTCCAGTTTCCGGGCAAGATCGCGATCGAGAGTGATCAGTGAGATATGGATGCTGAGATCGGAATGCCGGTTGATGCGTGACAGAACATCAATGTCGCGCGTGATCAGCGGACTTTTCGAGATGATCACTACTTTCAGCCCCGGATGCTCGGCCAGCACTTCGAGAATTCTGCGCGTAACCCTGAAGCGCCGCTCCGCCGGTTGGTATGGATCAGTGGCGGTGCCGATGACTATCGCCTCGCCTTTCAACAGTGAGAGATATTTGTCGCTCCCCTGACGAAGCGTCTTCGCAAGGATATCCGGCGCGTTTTGCTTGACGAAAATATTTCGCTCGAAGGCGAGCCACGGAGGCATTTCTTCATAGCGGTTCGCCAATGCATTTTCCATCCGCTCATTGTCTGACGCCCGTTGCATTACATATCGATGCGTGTATCGAGCGTAGCAATAGGCACAGCCAAACGCGCATCCCACATAGGGATTAATTGACCAGAATCCCATACCGGTGGTCTCGGGGCCGTTGAGAATGCTCTTCGCTGAGGTCGAGTAGTATCGGATGTCCTTCTGCTCTCCGATGAGCGGCAACAACCGCGATTCGCGCTCGTACGCTTCGCCGAAGAGCCCGGCCTCCCGCTGGGACTTCTTAACTGAACGGGATTTTTGCGGCATACCCATGACCCGAATATAACCCGAAGACGTAACGAGAGCGAGGTTGGGAGTTATCTTCTCGCGAGGTTGACGGCGCCGGTACCCCGAACTTTGTCGAGGAAGCGAAACTATGGCTGACCTCTTATCCGATATCGCGATTCAGCGTGAGCTGGGAACCCTTTCGGGCTGGGCTCGCCGGGGAAGTGTACTGACCAAACAGTACTCGTTTCGAAATTTCGTCGAAGCCATGGCATTCGTTAACCAGGTGGCAGACCTGGCGGAGTCGGCGAATCATCATCCGGATATCGATGTGCGTTATTCGAAGGTGACTCTGGCGTTGAGCACGCACGATTCGGGAGGCATCACGCAGAAAGACATAGACCTTGCACGCAACATCGACGCGAAGGATGACTAGCGGCGCCGCCGTGCCCTCGTCTGCAGGCACGATAGAAATAGTGCACACGCGCCTCGCCGCGCTTGCGGGTGCTACACGTGCGGCAGCGAGAGAACAAACGTGCTTCCCATTCCGAGCTCGCTCTCAACGGTAATATTTCCTCCCATCCCGTGCGCAAGATCGCGACTTATCGCTAGCCCGAGTCCTGTTCCTTCGTGAGGCCGCGTGAGGTCCGAGCGTACCTGAACGAACGGATCGAAGATGGCGTCGAGTTTGTCGGAATCAATACCGATGCCGGTGTCACGCACTCTAACTACTACGCTGTCACTGCCTTCAGCGCAGGAGATAGATATTGATCCTCCGATATCCGTGAACTTGACGGCGTTCGAAAGCAGGTTGGCGAGTATCTGCCGAAATTTTTCCGCATCCGCTTTCACCATCAAGCTGGACGGACATTCTGTCCCGGCGAGCGACAACCTCTTTGCTGACGCTTGCGGAAGAACCAGCGCCGTCGCGGCGGCAAGGACCTCACACACGCGAATGTCCTGCAGATCGTAGTGAACCGTGCCGGTTTCCAGACGTGCGTAGTTGAGTACTTCGTTGATGAGCCCAAGCAGATGGCGCTGGCTGTTTTGGATCCGCCGCAGATCTTCAGCCTGCTCGGGTGTTATCGGGCCCCGTATTCCCATCTCCATCAGTTCGGCGTAGCCCCCGATAGCGTTGAGCGGCGTTCGGAGCTCGTGTGACATAACCGCGAGAAATTCAGCCTTTGCCTTATTCGCCGCCTCCGCTTCCGCGCGCGCCGACTCGGCTTCACGAAAAAGAGCGCGATGCATCGCTTCGCTTTCCCGAAGGGCCTTTTCGGCCTTTACCCGCTCCGACACGTCGCGCCAGAACACGGCGATGCCGCCTTCGTCAGTCGAGTAGGCATCGATTTCCAGGTGACGATCGTAGCCTTCGCCCACGTAGTACTGCTTGAAGTGAATGTCCACTCGCTCGGCTACGACTCTTCGATAGTGCTGTTCGGCGAGCGTTCCAATCGATGCAGGGAATGCCTCCCAATGGGTCTTGCCAATAATCGATTCTCTCCGTACACCGAGATTTCGCTCGGCCGCAAGATTCAGCGAGAGAATTCGAAAATCCGAATCCATCGTGAGATGCTCGTCGCTTATCTGCTGTATGATCCGTGCAGCCCGCAGCTCGGCACGCTCGGTGTCCTGCAGTATCCGCTCGCGGTCGCGTTCCATCAGCACGCGACGAGTGGTTTCCTGGCAAGTGACCAGGAGGCCACCCACGCCGCCGGTCTCGTCGGGAACAGGACTATAGCAGTAAGTCCACCAGACGTCCTCGAGGCGTCCGTTGCGCTCGATCGGCAGATACTGATCTTCGTGCCACGTTGCTCCGCCGCCGCTCATTACTTGTTCTATCTGCGGACCGATGGTTGGCCACACGTCGACCCAGAAATCAACGGCACGCATACCGAGTCCACGCGGATGACGCCCGCCTTGGCCAAAGCTCGGCCGAAAAGCGTCATTGTAGAACTGAGTGAGATCGGGCCCCCAGAACAGAAGCATCGGATTGCGACTGTGGAGAACGATGCCGACAGCAGTGCGAAGACTTTGCGGCCAACTCTCGACGGGACCGAGAGGGGAGGGTGCCCAGTCGTAGTTCCTGCAGAGCTCGCACATCTCGCCCGGGCCCGCAAAGACGTTCTCAGGCGAACCTTCCAACCGTCGAGTCTGTGGTACAGTTGCCGCGATCATCCAGGAAATCTTACGACGTCAGGCCGACACCCGGAAGTCTGTTTTCCTATCTCCGTCCGCCGCCGAAAATGCGAAGTATTGCCATGAACAAGTTCAACAGGTCGAGGTAGATGTTCACCGCCGCGGCTACATACTCGTTCGGTCCGTAGACATTCCGGATGCGCCACGTGTCGTAGACAAGCAGGCCACTGAATGCGAGGACGGTGATTCCGGCGATCGCCACCTGGAACCCCTGATTCCGAAAAACGAAGACGTTGAGCAGTGATGAACCGATCACGACCCAGGCACCTACAATGAAGAAACTCCCCCACGCACTGAAGTCGCGCCGCGAGATAAACGCGTACCCAGTCAGAACGCCAAACGCACCGATTGTCATCACCGCTGCCTGTGTGATCAACCCGGGTTGCTGCTGCCCGTAAACGAAAAGCGGCGGGGCGATCAGCACCCCCATCGCAAACGTGAAGAGGAGAACAAAAGCGATGTTCGCCGGGAATACATCCTGGGCACGCCAAACCAGGAAAAGCGGTGCGAATGCGCCAATCATCGATAAAATTGGGTGAGCGGCTACGGCCGCCAGGATCGATGGCTGGGACAGCGTGAACATTGCCCCGGCGACTGTAAATAGAATACTGACGAATACGAGCGAATACGTTCGGCGGACGAGCGTCGCGCGCTCCGCGCCGGTCCGTGCAATTGTTCCCGCTGGGAATGAAACTCCCATGGCTCAAGCTCCGATGTTAAGAATCAGACAGGATTATACACGCGTGCACAGACTTAGGTGCGGTGTGGCGTTCCGGACTGAAGTTGATCGAGCAGCATGGGCAGGCCGGTGATGTTTTCGAGGTAGTTCATTGGCGAGCTCGGCGCGAGCTGTTCCCTCGTGAACGGGCCCCACAGCGCGGCAATTGACACCACGCCCGCGGCGTTTCCAGACTGCACGTCGTGAGGTGAGTCCCCGAGAAAAACCCCCTCTTCGCTCGAGTACCCCAGCTCCTTCAGAGCAAGCAGAACCGGGAAGGCTTCCGGCTTATGGATCGTGCACGAATCCGCGCCGATCGTCGTCTTCATGAACCTGGCAAGCCCAGTGAGGGTGACGCCCCGATCCATCATCTCGTTGCTCTTGCTCGTGACGACGCCCATCGGATGACCTCGACGCTCGAGCTCGGTCAGCGTCTCGATCACACCGGGGTACGTGGAAGTGAGGCGGTCGTGATGAATTCGTTGATACGCGCGGTAACGATCGATCAATCCATCGATTTCTTTTTCGCTCGACGCGTAAGCGGCGAGTTGTCGGCGAAGCGGCGTGCCGATCCCCTCGATCCACTCTTCGTCAGTGGGTGCGGGAGTTCTGCCCTGGAACGTGTGATGCACACACTCGAGCAGAAGGCCAATCGTGTCGATGAGTGTTCCATCGAGGTCGAAGAGAACCGCAAAAGGGCGCTTGGGCATGCTCCAAATTAACAGCCCCTGCGTTAACATCCTGTCGTGCCGGATGCCTACTCAAACCACAATCTCACCGCCTTCGACCCACCGCGCCGAGTCGATACGCCGAACTTCGTATTGCGAGTGCTGTCCGCCGAGGATATCCCTGCACTGAAGCGAGCGCTCGAAGAGAGCGAGGCGCACCTTCGCGCGTGGACACCATGGGTCATCGATGGTCGGGTGCCCGGCCTTTCGCTCGAGGAGCGACTGGCGATTGACACTGATGCGTTCGCGTCAGGAGAACGGTGGGTCTACGCAATTTTCAGCAACGACGAAGCCGAGGTGATGGGCGGCTGTGGATTGTATCCGCGAGTTGGACCCAGAGCCGTCGAGATCGGATACTGGGTTGCAGCATCGCACACGCGTCGCGGAATCGCGACAGGAGCCACCGCCGAGCTTACTCGGATTGGGTTTGCCGATCCTCAAATCGACCACATCGACATCCGTTGCGAGTCCCGCAATGCCGTGAGCGCACGGGTTGCGAGCGGGCTGGGTTACCGTCTTATCCACCCGTCCGCCGATGAATCCCGGCCAATCGCGGGATCAGAGTCGGCGGTTTTGCAAACGTGGAGAATGACTCGCCAGGGCTTTACCGATTCGCATGTGTTTGCGGCAGCAGACGGGAGTGCTTCATGATGCAACCCATCATCTAGTGCGTGTAAGGCTGACAGCCGCTGAACTGGCAGCAGGTAGCGCGTCAGAATGCGGTGACACGCGTTCTCAGATTCGATAGCAGACCCATCGGGCGTGTGAGCCGCAATCATGATAATTTGAGGTTGTATGGCTACTCACCAGAAAGCAGCGTTCGGCCGACTTTTCGAGGACATCGGCACCGTCGATCAGGTCGGGATCGAGGAACGCGTTGCAAAGTTTCAGACGCGGTCCATCAAGAAGAAATCAAAGCTGTGGGGATTGACGACGGCTGTCTCAATGGTGGACCTCACGTCCCTCGAAGGAAAAGATACACCGGGCAAGGTGGCCTCACTCTGCTCCAAGGCACGCAGGCCAAGTACCGATCCTGACGTCCCGCATGTGGCGGCCGTGTGTATCTACTCGGCCCTGGTGAAGAACGCCGCCCGCTTGCTCGCCGATACGCCCATCAAAATTGCGTCTGTCGCGACCGGATTTCCCGCGGGCCAGACGCCCATCAAGATTCGTCTTTCTGAAGTGCGGCAGGCGGTCAGTGACGGCGCTGACGAAATCGACATGGTAATCAATCGTGGCGCGATGCTCGCCGGTGAGTTCCAGCAGGTGCAGGATGAGATCGTATCAATCGTCGAAGCATGCGGTGACGCGACTTTGAAGGTCATTCTCGAAACAGCAGAGCTCGAGAGCTACGATAAAATCCGCGCTGCTTCGTTCCTGGCTATGCGCGTAATTCGTGAAGGAGATTTCATCAAGACGAGCACCGGCAAGGCATCATCGTCGGCGACACTGGCTAATACGCAGGTGATGCTTGAAGCGATTCGGGATTTCTATCTCGATACCGGCACTGCGATCGGAATGAAACCCGCGGGTGGGATCAAGAACGCAAAGCAGGCGCTCCATTATCTCGTTGCAGTGAAGGAAACCCTCGGCGACGCGTGGCTTAATTCGAGCAGGTATCGATTAGGTGCGAGCTCACTGTTGAACGACCTCCTGAGACAAATCGAAAAGGAAAAGACGGGCGCGTATCAGGCGCCGTATTATTTCAGCGAGGCGGCGGAGAGTTACTAAGATCAGGTGTCGCCAATTCGAGCCGGATATTTCCCCATCTCCAAACCTTTGAGCCCAAAGCGAGGTACGCAACATGGCCAGCGAGTCAAACTCCGTCGCGCATGAGAAAGAGCAGCTGCTCAAGTCATATGATCGCGAGCATGCGACGACAATGCGGGTGTTACGCGCTTATCCGCGGGACAAACTCGATTTACGTCCGCACGAGATGAGCAAGACCGCGCGTGAGCTTGGTTATGTCTTTGTGGGCGAACGTCATTTCGGAACTTTTGCGTTAAAGGGCGGATTCAGCTCGGGAAGCATGCCGGATAAACTGGCGCCGGCGCCTGAGAACTGGGACGAGTTGCTGAAGGCGACAGAGCAGGCGCAGGAAGAGTGGATAAAGATGATCCGCGAAACGTCTGATGACGAGCTCGATCAAACTGTGAAGTTCTTCAGCGGGCCGAAAATGATGAGCGATGTGCGCAGAATCGAACTCCTGTGGTTCATGCTGATGGATGAGATCCACCATCGCGGACAGTTCTCGATCTACCTGCGAATGGCTGGCGGCAAGGTGCCGTCGATTTATGGACCAACAGCGGACGAGCCGTGGAATTGATGTTGGGTAATGTTGCTGTCAGGGGGACCTGCTGAATGTCATCAACGAAGCCGGTCGCGAAGCCCGCAATCCGCAAAGCGGGTGACGGTAGATCGAGTACGCGCACGGGCAGCCGTGAACCGATAACGGAGAACGGGCACCGAATACGCGCTCAAATTCCTCAGCTGATCTTCGGCGATCTCTGGGAGTATGATCCCGCACCGGAAACGGCAGATCCCAAGATCAAGCCGCAATACGATCTGTACATCGGCGGAAAGTTCGTCGCGCCAAAGTCGGGCAAATATTTCGACTCGATAAATCCGGCGACAGAAAAGCTCGTCTCACGCATCGCACTCGCGAATATTGATGATGTAAACGATGCCTATGAAGCTGCGAAGAAAGCGTACGACAACGTCTGGTCGAAGATGACGGGCAGGGAGCGCGGCAAGTACATCTACAGAATCGCGCGACTGCTGCAGGACAGAGCGCGCGAGTTTGCGGTGGCTGAAACGATCGATGGGGGCAAACCGATAAAAGAGTCACGGGATTTCGACATTCCGATGGCGGCCGCGCATTTCTTTTACCATGCTGGCTGGGCCGACAAGATCGAGTATGCAATTCCCGGCGTGACCGTTAAGCCGCTTGGTGTCGTCGGCCAGGTGATTCCGTGGAATTTCCCGTGACTCTTTTATCGGTTTGCCCCCATCGATCGTTTCAGCCACCGCAAACTCGCGCGCTCTGTCCTGCAGCAGTCGCGCG
>JANYKY010000345.1 GCA_025357975.1 Gemmatimonadaceae bacterium | reverse complement strand
CAAGCTGGCCGCGCAAACAGAGCTTCTCGCGCGTGAGCCGCAGACCCAGTACGTCATAACCCGGATGCGTTTTGTTCTCGAGCCGGGACATGACGCTCCTCCGGGTTTCAAGCGTGAGCTGCTGGATACAGATCACCCCGCATACATGCCAAGCGCCCTTCTCGCCCGCAAGCAGGTCTTCGAGACACTCGGCGTCTTTGTCACGAGCTTGGAAATCGCGAGCGACGTCGAATGGTTCGCGCGCGCCAAGGATCGGCAGCTCATACTGGGGATAGTACCCGAGGTTATGCTTTTCAAGCGCGTCCACAATTCGAACCTGTCTTACCTTGACTCACACACACGCCGCTTCAATCGCGAAGTGGTCGTACTATTGAAACAATCGATCGACCGGCAGCGCGCGCAAAAGGCCGCTGCGAAGACGGAGTGAGCGCTCTCCTGAATCCGGCCGAGGCAGCTATCGGTCGTCCCCTGATTTCACGAGCGGAATTCGTCGGAGATGTAACGCGTTCCGCGGAACAAAGCACGCCTTACGCTGCTGGAAAGATCGGCATTTCCGAAAAGCGATGGATGTACTATCCCCTTCTCCTGGAAAGAGAGAGAGACCCGCGCAAAATCAAGGCATACGAAGCCTCGCTTTGTTTTCTCGCTCTCAAACAAGCTGGAGTCTTTCCCGCAGCACCAGCGTTCTATCGGAAATTCGCACCCTTGTATGTCGATGAGGTTCGAGGCCTCGACTGCATCGGCGTGTTCAACGATTCGCCCTTCATCGAGCCCGAGATAATTCGCTCTTACGGTCTCACGAATAAGCTGACGTACTTTTTGAACCAGGAGCCCGACCGCTCGTCGCCAGCAAATCCAGCGCTTTGTTATCTGCCGGCGTTTTCTGGCAAAAAAGTACTATTGGTGTCCCCTTTCGCCGAACTTCTTCGCGAGCGTGCCACTCGCGCCAGTTTCGAAGCCGTTTGGGCAAAAACGGGGAAGGAGTGGTTCTATCCAGCTGCCATCGAAGCTGTCCATTTCCCGTACGGATTTTCGACCGAAGCTCAGCAGCAGTACGGGACCGCCCTCGATCTCCTTGACCACATCAAGAACAAGATCGAGTCAGTTGATTTCGATATCGCGTTGATCGGCGCTGGCGGACTCGGCATCCCGCTGGCGGCATTCGTCAAAAGCCTTGGCAGGATCGGGCTCTCGCTCGGCGGACATCTCCAGGTTTTGTTTGGTGTCCTTGGAGATCGCTGGAGAAATTCGGCCGAGTGGCAGTCGCGATATATCAACGGTGCGTGGGTCGATATGCCGGCGCGCTACCGTCCGGCTGCAAGTGACACTCACGAAAATTACTGGTAGTCGGCGTTTGACTGCGATTGAGCCGGGTTACGCGGGATCTGCCGCCATTCCAAGGAACGGCCTTGGCGATCTGCGGAGCATGCTGCTGGCCAGGCCATGCACTGTCGCTTATCTGGGCGCCAGCGTCACCGCGCAGAAGGAAGGTTACCGTTCCATGCTGGACCAATGGTTTACAGAGACTTTTCGACAACCGCACATCGCCATCAATGCGGGATTCGGCGGAGTCGGCTCTATCTCTGGTGTTTTCATGATGGACGAGCAGGTTATTGCGAAGCGGCCAGATCTGTGCCTCATCGAATACAGCACCGGTGACATGGGTGCGCAGACGTCGCTAGGCGAAATTGCCGGCGCGGTCGAAGGCATGGTTCTGAAACTCCTCGACGCGGGCTGCCATACCTGTTTCTTGTATCTCTATAGAAGAGACGAAGAGCTGAATGATGCGCATCCGGTCATCGCCGAGTACGAGAGAGTTGCCGCCCACTACGGCATACCGTCGCTTCATATAGGGCAATTGATACAGAACGAGATTGTTGCCGGCCGTTTCTCGGCTGCCGCCGTCGTGAGGGACAAGGTTCATACGACACCCGAAGGATCCAGGATAACGACTGATTGCATTGCCGCCGGGCTGCAAGTTGTTTTCGAAGCGTCCGATGAAGACATGGCTTGCGCCCCACGCGATTTTTCCAAGATCCCACTCCTCGTCCGCAACTATCATCACACGCGAATCGTTCCGGCCAACATCAGCATGCTCCGCGATCCGCAAAATTGCGCGACCGGACGCTTCCGCTTTGCCTACGATTACATCCGTATCGACGAGAAGAACGAAATCCGTTTCGAGGTTGCCGGCGAGCTCGTTGGTCTGCTTGTAATTGTCGGAAAAGACGCCGGTATTATTCGCGTGGAGACCGCCGAATCGACTGAGGAATACACGTTGTGGGACGAGTGGTGCAGCTACAGTCGGTTGACGACCGTTATTCTAAGACGACCACTGGGTAGTGGAACTTCCGTTCGAATCTCGCTCACAGACCAGGTTGTCGACTATGCTGCTTCAGGCGTAGAACAGGATTCGGTGATACGCGTTGTTAAGCAGTTGAATCTCGTTGGGTTTATGGTGCGCGGCGGATCGGTCTGACAGTGACGATCCGGAATCTTCTTAGATCGATCATACGAAAGTCGTACCGCCACGGGCTATTTCACATTTCCTCCAGAGACGAATTTCCTTTCGTGCTGAACGCTCGAGCGCTAACCGGCGTCGGCGCTGAAGTGGGAGTTCACAAGGGCTCCTATTCCGAGTTCCTGCTGACCCATTGGAATGGTAAAAAGCTATTTTCGATCGATCCCTGGATGGAATCAAGCAGAGAACTTTCGGCAGACGGAACACCAGTTACACAGATCGCGCATGATGACGTATTGAGCGTTGCGACGAAGAGGCTCAAGCCATTTGGCGCACGTTGCGAGATGATGCGCAGGACTTCACGCGATGCCGCCGGTTCTTTCGCCAATGGCGAGCTCGACTTCGTGTACATCGACGCTCTCCATCACTACGAGGACGTTAGCGACGATATCGAATTATGGTTTCCAAAAGTCCGCAAGGGTGGCATTCTGGCAGGTCATGATTACCTGGACGGGTGGGCGCCAAACTATGTTTACGGAGTGAAGTCGGCTGTGGATGAATTCAGAAATGCCAGCCGACTAAGTTTGGCGATTTCGCGTGAATCAATGTCGCCCTCCTGGTTTTTTCTGGTATAAGGCGGCCGCCGATCAAAGACACCGCAGAATTTTTTCAGCGATCGGCTGCAGACGCGGATAACCATCTCGTCAGCGTCATAGTTCCCGTGTTCAACGGTGAACGCTATCTGAAAGAGGCGATAAACAGCATTGTCGCGCAGACCTACCGGCCGCTCGAGGTAGTTGTTGTTGATGATGGGTCGACAGACACTACTGCAGAGATCGCAAAAGCGCTTTCGGCTGGGGCGAACCCCGGCGTGCGGATTCGATATGAGCACCAGACCAACTCAGGGGCTGCAGCTGCGCGCAATCGTGGGATCGAGCTCGCCAGCGGAAGCATTCTCGCCTTTCTCGACGCCGACGACATGTGGACGCGGGATAAGCTCTCGTTGCAGATAGCCGCGCTGCATGACAATCCTGATCGAAACGCCGTCTTCGGACACATGCAGCAATTCATCAGCCCCGAGATGGATGATGTAACCAGACTTTCCCTGCGGTGTCCGACCCACGCAATGCCGGGCTACACTCATTGTAGTATGCTCATTCGACGTGGAGCATTCGTGCGGATCGGCATGTTCGACACGGAATGGCAGCTCGGAGAGTTCGTCGCCTGGTACCTCAGGGCGATCGAGAACAACCTCACAACAATGATGCTGCCAGACGTCGTGCTGCGCAGGCGTCTGCATGACCGCAATCAGGGAGTGAACAAGCGCGATTCGCAAACTGACTACGTTCGTATCCTCAAGGCCTCGCTCGATCGCAGACGCCAGAAGGGACCCCGAATCTGAGCGTGTCGGCGTGGCGTCACTACATTGGATTCTACAGGACTTCGTCTGGAAAGCTGACGATTGCCGTCGCTGTGGCCGTCGTCCAGGCGCTGTTTGTGCTGCCAATTACGTGGTTGGTTCGGTACACTTTCGATCGAGTGCTGCCAGCGGCGGATCTTCACCGGCTGGTGGAAGCAGCAGCGGCCCTTCTGTTTCTCGGTATCGGCGGCAATGCGCTGACTCTGTGGACGCGCTCACGAATCCTTCGAATAACAAAGAGAGCTGTCGCCGATCTTCGCGTGGAGCTTATCGAACGATGTTTCGATTTGCCGAGATCCTTCTACGATGCGGCGGACCGAGGCCGACTTCACACCACCATTGTGCAGGATACCGAACGGCTCGACATCATGAGCAACGCTCTCATCGCGCAACTGCTTCCGGCCCTTGTGACGGCAGTGACACTTTGCGGTGTACTGATTTTTCTCAACGTGCGCCTGTTCGCCGTCCTGCTGCTTGCCGCGCCCTTGTTGTGGCTGTTCAATCGGAAGCTTGCACACTCGACGGGAAACACGGCACGACAGTATCATCACTCGTTTGAAGTGTTCAATTCCGGAGTCGCGTCCGTGTTTCAAATGATGGACGTGATGCGAATGCAGTCGGCGGAGCAAATCGAGCTCCAGCGACAGCGAGCGAATATCGACGATCTCCGTCTAACAAGCGCGAAGACGGCATTGATGGAAGCAGCGTACGGCATGATGCACGGGACCGTAAACGCGGTTTGCGCCGCCCTGATCCTCATTGTCGGCGGCGTGGCAATCGCCCATAGGACCATGACGGCGGGTCAGCTCCTCTCATTTTACGCTGGAGTGCTGCTTCTGAACGGGTCGCTCGGCATCATCATGTCTTCAATTCCGTCGATCATCGCAGGTAACGAATCGCTCACGACCCTCTTCGACTTTCTGCGAATCGCTGATCGGCTGCCGTACTCCGGGAAGGCGCAGATCGACTTCGAGGGAAGAATCTCTCTCGACAGCGTTTCGTTCGGGTATGGTGACGAACTTGTTCTCAGGAACGCGAGCCTGAGTATCGATGCGGGCACGACTGTCGCGATCGTGGGTGGCAACGGATCAGGGAAGACAACCCTCGCTCACCTCATCCTCGGCCTCTATCGGCCGGAGGTTGGACAGATTTACGCGGATGGCATTGCGTTCGATGACATCGAGCTCACGTCCATGCGGCGCTCTATCAGCGTGGTGATGCAGGACACTGTGTTGCTTTCGGGCACGGTTCGGCAGAACATCGCGTATGGCGTTCCTGATGCAACCGAATCGGAAATAGCCCACGCGGCAAGGTTGTCCACTGCGTGGGACTTTATCGAAGATCTTCCTCAAGGCTTCGATACGCATGTCGGCGAGAATGGTGTGCAATTGTCGGGAGGACAGCGCCAGCGTGTCGCAATCGCCCGCGCGTTGATGCGTCCGTCGCGCCTGCTGATTCTCGACGAGCCGACAAATCACCTGGATGCCGGGTCTGTTGCGCAACTGGTGTCCAATCTGAACAGCGTAGAAAATCGCCCTACCATTCTACTCATCACGCATGACATGGATCTCGCGCGCACCGCGGATGTCAGCTACGTGCTTCGCGACGGAGCTTGTCTCCCATTTGAGCTCGTATGAGCAGCCTCCTGTTTCGAACGAGCAAGGCAGTCATTATGGAGGGTTGCTTGCCGGAGCCGGGACAAGAGCTGCTGTTGAAAGCGGCGCTGTTGCCGCCGAACGAGGCCATCGCTGGATGGGAAGGCTGGCTGAGTAACGTCGGAATTGATCGGATCGATTCCGGCTCCCAACGCCTCTTGCCACTCGTCTATAGAAACCTTCACGCGATCGGCGCCCAGCATCCGCTGGTTAATACTTTCAGGGGAATCTACCGTCGGACGTGGTACGAGAATCAAATCCTGTTTCACCGGATGGCATTGTTGGTTAGCGCTCTCGAGCGAGCAGGCATCGCAACCATGCTGCTCAAAGGCGCGGCTCTCGTGTCCCTGTACTACCGTGATCTTGGACTGCGGCCCATGTCGGATTTCGACGTCCTCGTCCCAACCGACAGGGCAGCCGATGCGATTCGCGTGCTGCTTTCAGAATCCTGCGTTCCACTTGGCAAGCGAGGTGCTCCGGTGGAGCGCATGATACAGTCAGACGTGTTCAGGGAATGGATTCACTCCGAGCATTTCGCTGAACCCGAAGGTCGCGAGCTCGATCTGCATTGGCACACGCTGACCGAATGTCTTACGCCCGACGCAGATACTGACTTCTGGAATGCCGCTGTTCCCACTGTGCTCAACAGCGCACCCACGCGTGCACTCAGTTCGGCTGATCAACTCCTGCATATATGCTTTCACGGTGCAGAATGGAATCGGGTTCCACCTGTGCGATGGATTGCCGATGCGATGGTAGTGATACGGTCATCGCCTGACCTCGATTGGGAGCGGCTGCTGGTACAGACAATGAAACGAGGGCTAGCGCCCGAGATGAGAAACGCGCTCGGTTACTTGTCTGACACTTTCGCGGCACCGATTCCGCCGAGCGTCCTCGACGAGCTCCACCAGATTCGCGTTTCCAGGGGCGAACTATCTCGGTATCGCTCGAGAACGCGGCCACCGCACTTTGCCTCCCATTCTCTCCTGCTCGGCCGGAGGTATTTCCAGTCGACCGCGAGAGTCGCGCTCGGACATCCGTTGATCGGCTTCCCGAAGTTCTTGCAGCAAGTGTGGGGACTCGAACGCAAGCGACAAGTGCCGGTTCACATCGCATCCGCAGTGTTGGTCAAACTCCGCCGAAAATGGCGCCGCCTTTCAGCACGCGCGAACACCGCATAAACGGTGTGATATACACGCTATCGAGCAGACCATAAGGGCCAACCAGGCGCGGCGACAGTGCGCGCCGAGGGGCGATGTCTCATTCAGCGACGCCGTATAAACGCAGGACTGCCTATTTCGAACGCGTTCGATAGTTAGTGCGACGGCCCTCTATATCCCGCCGCCTCTGCCTCATCCTCGAGATCGAGCTGCGCATGATCCTTGTCAATCGCATCCCTCTCTGCCCGGTAACGATTATACCACTCACGCGTGACTTCACCCGCCAGCTCGCGGTTACCGAGGCCGAATGACAACGCGATAGCGAGAGCAACAGCACCGAAAAGAATCGCGAATGCAGTCGTTACGATCTCGCTCGCAACTCCCAGCTCCTGCAGCGCCATGAACACGGCCAGCACGATTACACCGCCCTTTCCAACGCGGGAAAGTGTCGGTCCACCATGCAGTCCGCCGGCACTGGCCATGATGAGGCCGCCGACAAACCCGCCAAGAACGATACCGACGATGATGATCACTATCGCAGCAATGACACTCGGTATGTAGCTGACGAGCTCACTGAACACGTTCGCGAGCGACTGCAGGCCAAGCGCGTTAGCTGCGACGAGCATTACCGTGAACATCACGAACCAGAACACGAGGTTCGATGCAATTCGCGTCGGATTCAGGTGCGATCCGGCGCGCTGCATCGCGTCCATCACTCCACCACGCTCGAGGAGCTGGTTGAAGCGAATGCGCCGAAGAATCTTCTCGGTACCCTGCTCGAACAAGCGAGCCAGCAGATAGCCTGCGAAGAGGATCACCAGCGCACCGACGAGCGCCGGCACGTACGTGTACAGTTGCGCGAAGCTTTCCTGAAGCCTGTCGCCGAAACTCTGTGCTGTGTCGCCCACTGTATTACTCGGTGTAAGGGTCCTCACCAACCGGCTTAACAATAGCCACGAACCATCAACCTCGCTCGGCTAATTCCGCGTGCCGCGCTTGATGTCATAGATCGCACTCCGGTGACACTTAGAGCAGATCAGCCATTCACGCTTTCGCGCATAGCCAAGGCCGAACGATCCGCCGCCAATGAGCCGCTCAGTCATGTGAACAAGGCATCTGGGGCATTCCGGCATTTTTCCCGATACGAGAACCTGCCGCATCGCCTTGAGCTCAGCCGGAGTGTACTGCGCCTGCTCGGTCATCCGGCGATTGCGACCACAATTTTGCCGAATTGCTGGGCCGAGGCCATTCGGGCAAAGGCAGCTTTCCCGTCTTCGAGCTGGTACACGGAATCGATCGTCGGAATAAGCCGTCCTTCGTTGAACGCTTTCACTACGGCAGCGAACTCAGAATCGTTTCCCATTGTGGAGCCCATGATCGTCCACTGATTCCAGAAGAGGCGCCGGACATCGGTCTCGACGATCGCTCCGGATGTGCCGCCGCAGGTGACGAGACGGCCAGCTCGTCCCAATGCGCCGAGCGAAGATTCCCACGTTGCCTGGCCGACACTGTCGATCACGACGCTGACCCCGCGCTTGCCGGTTCGCGCGCGGATTTCTTTTGCGACGTTCACCGTTCGGTGATTCAGAACCTCGTCTACCCCGATGGATTTCGCGCGCTCGAGCTTTTCATCGCTTCCAGAAGTGACCCACACGCGAGCACCAATTTCCTTGCATATCCGCAGCGCGGCCTGGGCCACGCCGCCGCCGATTCCCCAGATGAGAACTTCATCCTCTGGCCGAACACGCGCCCGGGTCACCACCATTCGCCACGCAGTCAGTGTAGCAAGCGTATATGCGGCCGCGACGTTCATGTCAGTCGCAGCCAAAATCCTCGCGACGTTACGCGCCGGCACAACGATGTAGTCCGCGAGAGTTCCTGGTGCATGCTCGCCGAGCAACCGGAATCGAACGCATTCGGAGTGTTCGCCTTGCATGCAGAATTCACACGTCCCGTCGCTCAAGCCGGGATTGATCATCACCGTATCGCCAACGGCAACTTCCGTCACGTTGTCGCCAATACTTTCGACAACGCCAGCTCCGTCGGCGCCCATGATCCACGGTGGTACGATGTTCACGCCCGGCAATCCCCCGAGAGTGAAGAGGTCGAGATGATTGAGTGCCGCGGCCGCCAGGCGAACGCGAACCATGTTCGTGGTTACTGCCGGGTCCGCGACGTCGGACCTGATCTCGATCTGTTCGAGACCGCCGTGGGCGGAGATCGTCAGTGCTCGCAACGAAAACCTCGAGCGTTATATTGAGATTCCCGGCCATCTGAGGCGGGGCAGGCAGAAGATACCGGGTCCGTTCTCATTTCGCCTCTATTGTAATGCTATCCATCAAGGTTCCTCCGCTCGGCGAGTCAATTGTCGAAGCCACCGTATCGCGGTGGACTAAGAAAAAGGGCGATGCAGTCGCCAGCGGCGATACGATCGTGGAATTGGAAACCGACAAGATCACCGTCGAAGTTCCAGCACCCCGCGCAGGCGTGCTGATGCTGCAATCCGTGGCTGAAGGCGATGTAGTGAAGGTCGACCAGGTGCTCGGCGAGATCGATGAGACGGCGTCCGCATCTGCGCCGGGGGCTACTACGTCGAGTGCCACGCCGACAACTGCCGCCTCACCCGATTCTAAGCCTGCGGCACCTGCGCGCCCGGCTTCCGGGCCATCCTCTCCTGCCTTTTCGGCGCCTCCGCCATCTGGCCAGCCGAGCTCGCAGCAGGCCGCGACAAGCGATGTCAAAGCGTCTCCTGCAGCCCGTCGCGTAGCCGCAGATGCTGGGATCGACGTTTCGGCAGTGCCGGGATCCGGTCGCGGTGGGGTCGTAAGTAAGCCAGATGTTATTGAGCATTCTGTATTGGCAACGCCTCTTTTAGCGCCAACATCACAGCAACCAGCCGCCACTAATAAGGCATTGGCTGCCGTTCGGGATCCGTCAGCCAATTCAGGTGAGCGCGAGACTCGCGAGAAGATGTCTACCCGGCGCAAGCGGATCGCCGAAAACCTCCTCCAGTCCCAGCACAATACCGCGCACCTTACGACGTTCAACGAGATCGACATGTCGGCGGTGAACAGCCTCCGGGAACGCATGAAGGCGAAGGCCGAGAAAGACCACGGCGTGAAGCTCACGTTCATGCCTTTTTTCGTCAAAGCGGCATGCATGGCTCTTGAGACCTACCCGGTCGTTAACGCACAGATCGATGGAGACTCCATCATCTACAAGCATTACGTCAACATGGGAATCGCGGTGGCATCCGACGCCGGACTCGTCGTCCCGAACATCAAGGATGCCCACTCCAAGGGAATGCTCAACATCAGCCGCGACATCGCGGCGGTTGCAAAGCGCGCGCGCGATTTAAAACTGTCGATGGACGATTTGACCGGGGGCACCTTCACCATCACCAATGGCGGCGTGTTCGGGTCGCTCGTTTCGACCCCGATCATCAACTACCCACAAGTCGGCATCCTTGGACTTCACAAAACTCAGGACCGGCCTGTCGCGATCGACGGCAAGGTTGAGATTCGGCCAATGATGTACATAGCGCTCTCGTACGATCACCGCATAGTGGATGGCCAGCAGGCGGTGCTTTTCCTCGTTCGTATCAAGGAATTGATCGAGGATCCAGCGGCCATGCTCATCGCCTGAGCGCCGGATGACCGAAATGAAATCGGCCGACGTTGTCATCATCGGTGGCGGCCCAGGCGGTTATGTCGCGGCAATCCGAGCAGCTCAACTCGGTCTCAACACCGTTTGCGTCGAGCTGGACAAAACGCTGGGGGGCACGTGCGTGAACGTCGGTTGCATCCCGTCGAAGGCGTTGCTCACATCCTCTGAACACTACGAATGGGCTCGCCTCCACTCTGCGGAACACGGCGTCAGAATCGAAGCCGTTTCGGCGGATCTGCCGACGATGCTCAAACGGAAAGATTCAGTCGTTCTCCAGAACACCAAAGGCATCGAGTTCCTGTTCAAGAAGAACAAGATCGAGTGGGCCAAGGGTCGGGGGACGCTCAAAGTGGGAAACGTCGTCGACGTTGCGGCTGTCGATGGAACCACAACTTCGTATCAAGCGAAGAACGTCATTATCGCAACGGGCTCTGATTCGATCGAACTGCCTTTTCTCAAGTTTGACGAAGAGCGAGTTCTATCCAATATCGGCGCGCTGAAGATTCCCGAGGTTCCGAAGCGTCTCATCGTTATCGGCGGTGGCGTCATCGGACTCGAGCTTGGATCTGTATGGCGCCGACTCGGTGCAAAGGTCACAGTCATCGAGCTGTTCCCGACGATTCTTCCCGGCAACGACGAAGATGTCATCAAGGAAGCCGACAAGATCTTCCGAAAGCAGGGGATGGAAATTCGCGCCGGCACGAAAGTCGTCGGCGCCGAGCGCAAGGGAGAAGTCGTCAAGGTCGACGTGGAAAAAGATGTTATCAAGGAGACGCTCGAAGCCGACTACGTTCTGGTCTCTGTTGGCCGGAAATCATCGACCAACGGTATCGACGCGGCAGCGCTGGGATTGACGCTGGGAAAACGTGGTGAGATCGTCGTGGACAATCAGATGCGGACCAATCTTCCGAACGTCTACGCCATTGGTGATGCTGTCGGCGGTAAGCTTCTCGCTCACAAGGCGGAGGAAGAAGGAACGATCGCCGCAGAAGTTATTGCCGGTCATCACGCGCACATGGATTACAAGTCGATGCCGTCGGTTGTGTACACCTGGCCGGAGATTGCGAGCGTTGGGCTGGCCGAGCATGAAGTGAAGGCATCGGGACGCGAGTACAAGGTCGGGAAATTCCCGTTTTCCGCAAATGGCCGCGCACGGACAATGGCAGAGACAAATGGGTTCGTGAAGTTCATTGCAGACGCAAAAACTGACGAGCTCCTCGGTGCGCACATCATCGGCGCAAACGCGTCGGACCTGATTCAGGAAGTTGTGCTCGCGTTTGAGTATCGCGGATCGTCGGAGGACATTGGAATTACCGTCCATGCGCATCCGACGCTTTCCGAGACGGTAAAGGAAGCCGCCCTCGGCGTCCTCGGCCGATCGATACATATATAGGTAGTGCGCCAGAGATAACGGTGCTTGCCCCTGCCCTTAAACGTCTTGCTGTGCACGCGGCGCGCGAGGAACACCTCGCCGCCGCGCTTGCATTGGTGGAATGGGAGCGCGACAAAAATCCGTGGATCGAGCGCATCTCCGAGCTTTTGCGGAGTGCAGTCACGCAGCCCGATGGAGAGTATCGTGCGTGTGTGGCCGAGCGTGAGGGGGAGATCGTAGGGCTTGGTGTGTTCGGACTGGTTGCGGGCTCGATCGGCACTGGAGCCCTCTATTCGATTCTTGTTGCTCCACGTTCGCGGCGCGCGGGAATTGGTGAGCGTCTGCTTTTTCAAATCTCCGCAGAGCTTGCTTCCGCAGGTGCTCGCATGATTATCGCGGAGATTCCGGGAGACCCGCTCGTGATGCGATTCCGCGCAATGTTGCTTGAACACGGGTTCGTGGAGCAGTCGCGTATCGAAGATTATTATCGCGACGGAATTCCACAGATTTTGTCGCTGTTCGACATCTAGCTCGGCCAACCTTCAACTGACGCTCACATGCTTCTCGAACCCGTTTCATCAGGCGACGATCTCGAGCTCCGCGACAAGGATGCGGCGGCTCCAAAAGACCTTGCGAAGGGAGATGACCTCAAGACGGAGGTAAATGATCTCCTGGATCGGTTGACTGACTTGCAGAATATTTTCTATGCAGACGGCCGGCATTCATTGCTGATCGTGCTTCAGGGACGTGATGCGGCAGGGAAGGATGGCGTGGTTCGCACGGTCATTGGTGCCTTCAATCCTGCGGGAGTCAGGGTTCAGTCGTTCAAAGTGCCGACGGCCCTCGAGATGGCTCACGACTATCTGTGGCGCATACACCAGGCAGCCCCCGAGAAGGGAATGGTCGGCGTCTTCAATAGATCACACTACGAGGATGTTCTCGTCGTACGCGTGCATGACATCGTGCCAAAGCCGGTCTGGTCAAAGCGCTATAAGCAGATCAATGACTTCGAGCAGATGCTGACTGAGAACGGCACTGTGATTCTTAAATTTTTTCTGCATGTGTCACGCGACGAACAGAAAACTCGGCTCATCGATCGCGTCAACGATGAGACAAAGAACTGGAAGTTCAACGCCGGAGATCTTCAGGAGCGCGACTTGTGGGACAAGTATTCGGAGGCTTACCGCGACGTTCTGAAAAAGACCAGCACCAAATGCGCGCCGTGGTACCTCGTTCCGGCCGACAGCAACAAGGCGAGAAACTACCTCATCGCGAAGCGCATCGTCAAAACGCTCGAAGGCCTGAACTTGCAATACCCCGAGCCGAAGACCGACCTGAAGCAGTACTTGAAGAGCTTGAAATAGGTCGTTTCATGATGCCGTCTATCCATCCTGCATGCGTGGAGACTCGGGTAAATACGTCGATGGCTCCGTAGCTTCCGGGTCCATCTTTCCCATCGTAGCCGGCTGAGCTCACGCCCGCTACGTAGGTTTTTCCTCCAACCAAAATCAGCGCGGGACCGCCGCTGTCCCCTGGGCCGGGCGCTCCCTCGAGGTTCGTTCCCGAGGGCGGCGCATCGAAGCTGAAATAGAGCCACTTCGTATCGACACTGTCGATCCTGCTCGTCGCACCGCGTGCTTTGGCATCTTCGATCCTGGCGCGAGCGGCACCGGTTCCGTTTCCTCCGTGACCGAGCAGCGTTGCAACCTGCTTTGCTTCCAGGCGACCGCGATAAAGAGGGATTGGTTGGACCCCCGCAACCGGTGTCGCCAGACGCAGCAGGCCGACGTCGTGGGGGCCCATCTCAGTCCACGCCGGGTGAATGAAAGTCTGTGTCACTGCATAGGTGATTCCGTTGACCTGGACGGTCCGCATCGCAGGTTGCCGGGTAGAAACCGCACGTGCTACGTGAGCTGCCGTCAGAACCCATTGCCGTCCGATGAGTGTACCGTCACCAGCCTTTCCTATCGAGACAAGCGCGTGGCACCGTGAGCCGAGCTCGAGGTAGGCCGAGTCTGGGCGGTCGGCACGGCGAATGATGGGCTCGTCGGTGGAGACCACGACGGCCACGATGATCGCGAGCAGAGGGATCATGGGGGTACCTGTTCAGGTTACTGAATGGATCGCTGGTAAGAGTAAGGATGCTAAAGTTCTAAAAGACATAGATATAATTGCCCTTAAAAAGTCTATCTCTATACATATACCTACTGGTCCTCATTTAGTTGTCATTGAGCTAGTTTCAGCTATGGCAAAGCAAGGGACTACAAGCATGTTTAATTTTGGTAAGGTATATGGTGAGCTTATTGGGTTTATACGTACTATGGAGTGGAAACTAGTACAGGTTAGACCACAAGAATGGAAGAAGTGGGTATTACCAGACACCCTCAAAGATAAGGCGGCTGCTATAGAGTTTTGTAGTAGGGTATACCCTAATATAAACTTAGTACAGCCACGTTGTCGTATAGCTCATGATGGCGTAGCTGATGCAATATGTCTAGCCCACTATGGTAAACGTATCACATTTTAACCAACAAAAAAGTATGAAAACAGTAGTAAACTGTAGTATAAAATCAAAATCTTTAATAATTGATGCACCTCTATCAGTAAGCTTACTTAACGAAATTGGGGAAGCTTTTACTCACGATAAGTCAGATCTAGATTGGTCACATTTTGAAATGCACATTCGTAACGTATTTGGTAAACCCATATTTCGCTGGTTTACGTTTGATATTAATTCAAATATAGCGGTTATAACATTTAGTAAT